>DASTZT010000519.1:0-5871 GCA_035764225.1 Ktedonobacteraceae bacterium | reverse complement strand
GAATCTGGAAGCTGATAGTGGTTTGATGAGAACCTGTGGATGTGTCTGCAAGCATGGTCATAGTGAAATCGGTGTTGCCCTCTGGGACGAGGAAGGCCACCTCACCCGTCGCATTCGTTGTACCCGCAGGGACGTTGAACGGGATGGTCCAAGACGTAGGAGGGCTGACAGTACTACCGGCTTGTAGACGCAGGAAGGTGCTGGGGTAGTCGTTGTAATCCTTACTGGAAGGATTGTCGATTTTAATGGAGACAACCACGTAGACATCGCCTTTATCCGCCTGTTTAGCATCATAGCTCAACTGGGATGAGGCCCCGGTCATAGTCCAATTGGTGGTCCAGCTGCCATTGGTATATTGCGTCTGCTTGTTCAGGGTCGAGACTTTCGCCTGGTACTTACTCACGTCGCTATTGGGAGTGAGCAGAACGTTGATGGGTGCTTCGGTGGCCGTGCCGAATTGCAGCGTGAGCTGCTTGACATCAACGGTGAGGGGGATGGCAAAGTCGAACCAGTCTGTGCGTGATACCTGCGCATCGGGCCCATACGCGTTTTTCGCGTTCAGCAACTCGATGGTGGTATTATCGGGCATAATCAGGCGGACTGATCCAGGGAGGTAGTATGACGAATTTTTTTGTGAAGTATTCTCCTCTTTAAGGTCGATCCGCAATGCACCTGGCTTATCCGTGCTGGTCCTGTCATCATCGGTAAAGTAACCCGCCTGTTGAGCATCGACAATCGTGAATTTTACGCTGGCATAGGTGATGGTGGCATTGATGGATGTCGTGCCCTGCGTAGTGGTCGCGGTTGTCGGTGTGGCACCTGTGGGGGTGCTAAGCGTAGTGGTAGAGGAACCTGTACCGCTTCCACTTCCCAGGCCAGTGCCGCTGGAACCGATATTGGGGTCAGTGCCGCATGCGCTGGTGAAGAAAAGAACGGCAAGGAATGCGCCAAAGCTCAGCAGCCCTAACATTCTGCTTGAAGAGTTTTTCTTTCGTTGTAAACGTATAGAGGATAGTGACATAGCTGCCTATTTTTCCTTTCGATACTGATAAAGCATAACGAGATTTACATTCCTAATAACTTCAGTCGCTGCTGTGCAGCAAGCATCCCTTTTTGAGCTTCAGCGTGCCAGACTTGCCAGGCGTCACCTCCTTTAAGAGCAGGAGTCGCGTTATTTAGTTCGTTGAGCGCCGCCGTAAAGCCGGTATAGGCCTGCTGAGCGCGCTCGATGCGTTCCGTTTGCGAATCGGCGTTGCGGCTCAAGTGCAGGGCCAGCGTCGCGTGATCGATGGCGCTGAGCGCACTCCCCAGCTTGCGGTCAATCTCATCCTCTCCCGACAATGTTGCTCCTCCTTTGACTGCGCCAATACCTGCCAGCTCGTGGGCGTGTTCCTGAAGGGCCAATTCGATAATGCCCAGAATTTGCTCAGCAGCCCTGAGCGCGTCCTGAGGATGGATGCGATCCATCAAGGTCTCTTCGATAGAAGTAGCAAGGAGAGCCGCTCGCAGACGTATTTTCTCTGCTCGATTAAGCCCAAAAACTGCAATCACCTCTTCCATCTCATCAATGTTCAAAACAGGAAAGCTTTTGGCAATCTTGAGAGAACGCTGCAAGCGACGCACCTTTTCACGATGAATGTGCGCACGGTCATCCAAATGGCCCAGCCCCACTCCATGAGCCGTCAGAATCTCCTGTAGCACGCGGGCAAACAGGTTCCAGCCGCCCTGTGGCATTTCATGATCGTTCATCATATGTGCCTCTCCTTCTGCTGCAAGCATAACGTAGCTGTTCCGTTCCTGAAAACCCACAAGTATGTGGGGGTATGTGGCGCATACATTTTGTATTTGTGAGAATAGTTTTCGTTTATCTTATAGACTATAATAATGTGAGTCATTGATATGTGTGAATGACCAGGAGAGGAGTATCGTTGCATGGAGCACTTCAGTCCTGATAAATATACTCAATCTAACCAGCAGGCGCAAAGTGCGTTCATGCTTGATCTAGCTGCAAGTCTAGAGTCGGTAGCACGCCAATTCGTCGAGTTGCAAGGTCGTGGGCGGCCTTATCAGACGGCGCAAGCTCGAATAACGCTTTTGCGCTACACTCTGGCACAGCTTAGGGAACCCTTCGCCTGTTCGCCAGAGGCATATGCCGCCCTCCAGCGCGAGTTAGCGGTGGCTTATCAGGATGACATTGGCATTGGACGCGGTCAGCATATGGAAGCCGCTCTTCTCGCCTGTGAAACCGCTTTAGAGGTCTATACCCTCGCTCATTACCCCTATCAGCATGCCAGCTTGCAGATCACACTGAGCAGTATCTATCGTGAGCGCATTACGCAGGCCCAGCGCGATAATCTGGAGCGAGCCATAGCCTGTTGTCGCGAGGCTTTGCAATACTTCACGCTGGAGGCTTTTCCTTATGAGTATGCTCAAGCTCAGCAGGAACTGGGGCAGGTTTACCAGATCCGCATTGAGGGCAAGCGGCCTGAAAATATCGAGCTATCTATTGGCTGTTGCCAACAAGCATTGAGCGTTTATACGGAACAGAATTGGCCTGTTGAACATGCGAAAACATTGCATATCCTGGGAACTGCCTATATTCGCCGCCTCACTGGCGACCGGCGCGATAACCTGGAACAGGCCATAGCGTATTATCAGCAGGCTGCGGCGATCTTCGCTCCCGAAACGTTTCCGATGGAGTATGGAAAAACACAGAACAATCTGGCCGCCGCGTATTCGCAGCGCATCAGTGGAGAACAGCGTGATAACATCGAGCAAGCGATTGCCTGTTATCGGCGTGCTCTGCGTGTGTGTACCTTGCAGACGTTTCCTACAGAATATGCCAACTACCAGAATAACCTGGGCATTGCCTACTGGCAGCGCGTGATGGGGGAGCGGCGTGACAACCTGGAACAGGCTATCACTTGCTATCGTGAGGGGCTACGCGTTCATACGCTGGAGGATTTTCCCTACCAGTACGCGATGCTGCACAACAACCTGGGCGCTCTTTACGTTGTGCGTATGCGAGGGACGCGGCGCGAGAATCTGGAGCAGGCCATCGCCTGTTATCAAGAGGTTCTGTGTGTCTGGACGCTAGAAAACTTTCCCTATCAGTATGCGAAGTTGCAAAATAACCTGGGTGAAGCCTATCAGCATCGTCTCTCAGGCGAAAAACACGCCAATCTCAAGCAAGCCATCGCCTGTTATCAAGAAGCTTTACGCATCTGGACCTTGCATGCCTCTCCCCTGGATTACGCCATGACCCAACGCAATCTTGGCATGACCTACCAGCTCCTCGTAGCCGATAACCGCGAGGAGAATCTCTCTTTAGCAGTTGCCTCACACCAGGAGGCGCTTGCTGTCTATACGTTAGAAGCTTTCCCCTCCGAGCATCGCCAGGTGCAGCTTGAATGTGCCGAGACGCAGGCGCTTCGTCGGGACTGGCAAGCAGCTCATGATGCCTATGCCTCTGCTCGTCAGGCTGAAGATCTGCTGGTCGCGCTTGGGGCGGGCGTGGTTGGTCGCGATGCTATTCTCAAAGAGGGTCGCGATGCCGCCGTGCGTGATGGCTTCGTGCTGGCACAATTGGGACGCATAGAGGAGGCTGCTCTGGCCATCGAAGGCGGACGCGCGCGTGGTCTGTCTGAAGCTATTCAGTTTAATGCCGCCGCTCCAGATCACATCAGCGATCCTGAGCGGCGTGAACGTTATACGACAACGCGTCAGGCTTTCATCGCTGCGCAGACCGCGTTGCAAGCTCCACCTCCGCCGGGTCTGGACGAGGACAGCCAGCGCCAGGTCATGCTAGAACGTACTGCCAACTATCGGACCACCAAAGCCGCTTTCGATGCGGCGGTTGAAGCGATTCGCGTCGCGCAAGATCCCGCTGACTTCCTGCATGCCACGCTTGACGCAACCACGTTACAGAACGCCGCCGAGCATTGTGGACAGGGGCATGCCCTGGTCTACCTCGCTGCAACTCCCTGGGGCGGCGTAGCCATAGGCGTGTTTGCCGCTAATCCCGCGATGCAGACCGGGCCTCGTGTTGCGGCACTGGCTTTACCTTCTCTCACCGACACATTTGTCAATGCGTTAGTTGAAACGCGAGCGGGCGCTGATGGGGATGATGTGATGGGCGGCTTTGACTGTGCCCAGCGCGGTAACGCCTTCGAGCTTTTACAGTCCTGGCCTGGAACAACGTTCCGCGAGCAGGCTGAGGCGCTTCACGCTGCCTGTATAGCACAAAAACACGCAGCAACGCTTGACCAGGCTACGCAGTATATGCTTGCCATTCCCCAATTAGGCTCGCTGATAGATACGCCTGTGAGCGCCTTAAGCGACGAGGGCCGCTCTCTAATTGCAGGGACGCTCAACCATGCTGTGCTGCAGCGCGAATTGCAACGTTGCCAGCCCCTCCTCAGGGAGGCGATGCTGCAACCAGTCGTTGCATGGTTGCGCGAGGCTGGCACGAGTAGCCTGACCCTCATCCCCTGTGGGCCTCTCGCGGCTTTTCCTCTGACCTGCATTCCGCTCAACGATGGCTATACGCTCAATGAGACGCTGCCCACCAGCGTTGCTCCCAGTGCTCGCTCTCTTCTGCCCGATAGACACGCTGCGGTGACGCGCACGGGTATCTATGCGCTGGGCAATCCCTATCCCACGCAACAGGCATTGCGCTGGGGTGAGGCCGAAGCATTTACTATCGCCAGGCTCGGCGATCAGCTCCGACGGCCATCTGGAGTGAAGGTACAATGGCAAGCTACGCGTAACTGGCTGATCGAAGTGCTTCAGACAGGTCACGTTGTGGATGCCTCCTGTCATGGCGAGTTCGATACCCGTAATTTCCTCTCCTCAAAATTGGTGCTGGCTCACGAGGAAGCATTAACTTTGGCCGATATGTTGAGTTACCAGGTTGATCTACGCGGCTTGCGTTTACTGATTCTCTCATCGTGTCAGACAGCCATGCTTGATCTCCAGGGGGCACGCGACGAGGTGCGCAGCCTTGCCGTCGGCATGCTGCAAGCCGGAGCAACGGCAGTGCTGGCAGCTTTATGGTCGGTGGATGATAGAGCAACGTACCTGCTGATGGTCCGCTTCGCCCTGGAATGGTTCCCGCGTCTAGACAGCGAACCGCCAGCTCCCGCTCTGGCCCGTGCTCAGCACTGGCTGCGTACTGTTACCAATCGCGAATTGCAAGCGTGGTCAACAACGCCATCTTCGCTATCGCTGCCTGCTAACGGGCCAACAAAAGAGTCTGCGTGGCACGATCTCAGCCCGTTGAATGCAACTCAACTGGTTGCTGTGCGCGGGCGCTCCTATCGCTTTGATACGGTGCAGGCTCAAGAGATTATTCAAAGTAGCGCTGAAGAGCAAGATCCCGATGCGCGCCCATATGCCGATCCCTACTACTGGGCTGGTTTTCAAATTACGGGTTGGTGATATCAAAGAATCTATCGCTGGCTCAGTTTGTGCAATTGGAGAACCGTATTCCAGTTTCTGCCTGTGCCAGCGGCTTTTAGCTTCTTCTCAAGCAGGGTAAGGGTCAGTTTTGAGCGCCCGATGCCATTTGAATAGTAGATGTACAGTTCTCGGCCAAGCAGGGAGAGTTCTTCAGGACCAGTATACGCCTTGTGGATCTCTTCCAGGGCCGTGCTCTCTGGTTGCGTTGCCAGAAACAGCACTAGCTGCCACTTTGGCTCTTGCGCTGGTTGATGCTGAAAGGGATTGTGCTCAATAATCGCCTGTAACTCGGCGGCTGTGCGGGCAATAACGTGGCTGTGAAAGCCGAACTTTTCAGCAAAGCCATCCTCGATCCGCTTTGGGATCTGGGTCATGTCGGTGTCATCGCTGCTGCATACGACGTTCCCGCTC
>DASTZT010000518.1:0-7989 GCA_035764225.1 Ktedonobacteraceae bacterium | reverse complement strand
GAAAGCGGGATAGGGCACATCTCCATTCTCCCGCGCGTGCATTCTCATCTGCGGCCAGGCTCTATCTGCCTTGTCCGCTTATCCAGCAGCATTGAGGACAAAGAAGCCACGTTCTCCATTAGCTGCGAAGACGACCCAGACCACGTTTTCACTGCCGTCGAATTGGCAGCATGCTCACGGCCACAACGGACCGTTTATCTGGAAGCTACCTATAAAGAGGGCGACCTGCTCCACGAAGAACTGGAGATTATGGGCCGCGATCATCCCTATGAGGAGACATTACATACCGTTTTTGAACTGCTCACACCAAACTATCATTGAGCGAGGAGCGCATTTTAATGAATGTCCTGATCTATCCTGAGAAAGATACCCTGAGTCACGCAGCAGCACAGCATATCGTCCAGATCGCCAACGAATCGATAGTGACCCACGGGCGCTTTACCCTGGCGCTCTCCGGTGGTTCGACCCCGAAAACGCTTTATAGCCTCCTGGGCAGCGAACCTTACCGCAGCCAGATCAACTGGGCGCTGGTCGAAATTTTCTGGTCCGATGAACGCTGCGTCCCACCGGAAAGTGAAGAGAGTAACTTTCACCTGGCTCAAGAGGTCTTGCTCAGCCGGATTCCCCTTGCGCCCACGCAGATTCATCGCATGCCTGCCGATGAGCCTGATCGCGACGCCGCTTCACATGCCTATGGCCTTGAAATCCAAAAAGTTTTCGGCACCAATCGCATTCCCAGCTTCGATCTGCTGCACCTGGGCATGGGACCGGAAGGACATACGGCATCGCTCTTCCCTCACCAGCCATCGCTTCACGAACAGGGACGCCTGGTCATGCCCGTCACCGTCCCCAAGCCTCCTCCGCCGCGCCTGACCTTCACTCCTCCTCTGCTCAATGCAGCCATCCACATCCTCTTTCTTGTCACAGGAGCCGATAAAGCCGAGGCGCTACAAGCAGTGCTGGAGGGTCCATACCAGCCAGACGAATATCCTGCACAGATCGTACAACCAACGAAGGGCGAAGTAACCTGGATGGTTGATACCGCCGCCGCAGCAAAATTAAAGCGGTAGGGGCCTGCCTTGCGCTTGCCCTATTAATAGAAAAGAGTTTTTTTATGATCGGAATAGTTCCCTCTATCTTATCTGCTGACCTGACGCGCCTGGGAGAACAGGTACGCGAGGCAGAAGAAGGTGGCGCTCAACGCATCCAGATCGATGTGATGGACGGCCATTTTGTACCCAATATCACCATGGGGCCAGTGGTCGTCGCCGCCGTACGCCGCGCTACCAGACTGCCTCTCGAAGCGCATTTGATGATTACCAATCCCCAGGACTATATCGAGACTTTCGCCCAGGCCGGAGCAGACGTTATTATCGTGCATCAAGAGGTTTGCCCACACCTGCACCGCATCATCCAACAGATCAAAGCCACTGGCAAGCAGGCAGGCGTCGCGCTCAACCCTTCCACACCCGAAATTACTATTCAGGAAATCATTTCGCTGCTCGATCTGATATTGGTGATGACCGTCAATCCCGGCTTTGGCGGCCAGGATTTTATACCCGAAACGCTCCCCAAACTCACGCGTCTACGCCAGAGCATCAATCGGCTTGGCCTGCACTGCGACCTGGAGGTTGACGGCGGCATCCACGAGTCTACCGCCTCCACTGTTGTTCAAGCTGGGGCTAACCTGCTAGTTGCAGGCTCCGCCATCTACAACAATCAAGAAAGCGTCGGACAAGCGATAGCGCGGTTGCGCCGCGCCATCTCGTAGAGAACCAGTCTACCGCACTTAGCCTACGCTTCAGCACATTCCAGTCGGAGCTGCTCTGTCCGACTGGAAACTTGTCTGAGAAGAAGAATCTGCAAGTGCCTGTAAACTTCGTACCGACCAGCTTTAGCGCGTCCGATTTATCGCCTGTCCTTCCCTTATTCTTTATACAGCCTCCAATAACGCAATTTCCGTTTATTCATAGGCATTGAGCATCAACCTTTGTCGGCTTCGAGAGGAGCGCACATTGATGATGAGGCAACCAGACAGGCAATGAATTGGACACGCTGAAGCCAGTCGGTACGAAGACATGTGCATATCGGGACAATCCCTTGCACTCATCCTGCCACAGCAGACATAATTGGTGCTATAGATACAATTGGTTTCACCGGAAAGGTGGGTAGATTGCCATGCATGACGATATTACAGATATCGAGGGCATTCGCGTAGGACATGACACAAACTTACAGGCAGGCACCGGTTGCACCGTCGTCCTGTGTGATGTAGCGGCGGTGGGTGGCGTCGATGTGCGTGGAGGCGCACCAGCGACCCGCGAAACCGACCTGCTCAACCCTCTCTGTATGGTGGACGAAGTCCATGCCATTGTGCTGACCGGGGGGAGCGCCTTTGGGCTGGAAACGGCGCACGGTGTGATGAGCTACCTCGAAGAGCGCAACATCGGCTATAACGTAGGGGTTGGCTACGTTCCTATTGTTCCTGGGGCTGCCATCTTCGATCTGGCCTTCGGGCTTGCGCACATCCGTCCCGACGCCGCTGCTGGCTACCGCGCCTGCGAACAGGCCAGTAACGAGCCAGTCGAGCAAGGCAATGTCGGAGCTGGCACCGGGGCGACAGTCAGCAAAATGCTCCATCCCAGCCTTGCCGTAAAAGGCGGGCTTGGTTCAGCCAGCGCGGAATTGGCGGACGGCCTGCGCGTTGGCGCTATCGTGGTCGTGAACGCGCTAGGCGATATTCTCGATCCAGAGACGCAGCAGAACATCACAGCGACGCGCAACCCTATTGACGGCAGCTTGCCACCTTCGCCCCCCTTTGGCAACACCACCATCGCGGTCATCGCAACCAACGCCTCGCTCACCAAAGCGGAAGCGAATAAAGTCGCTCAGATGGCGCACGACGGCATGGCGAGTGTCATCCGACCGGCACATACCATGTTCGACGGAGACACCGTCTTCGCGCTCTCAGTGGGGCCACGATCCAATACCAGGCCCGATGCAGCGATGGCAGCACGACAGGTAAGCTTATTGGGAGCGGCGGCAGCGACAACCCTGGCGCGGGCCATCGTTAAAGCAATCCGCCATGCCAGTGATCTGCACGGCATACCCGCCGTGAGCAGTCGCCAGTAGTTAAGTTAGAGTAAATGTTATTGGTGAGTAGCCAGTAGCCAAAACTCCAATTCTATTTATGGTTGCAGCATTACAAAGAGGACGATGCCCCCACCAATCAGCATAAGGACCACACACGCCAGGACAACCAGGGCAAACATGTAGTTCCGATGGGTGACTAACATGCCTGGGGGGATTTCTGGCGCACGCCGATCCGGGCGCGTGGGCAATTCTCGCTTTGCGGTCATAGTCTTTAGTCCCCCGGTTGCCAGATCCCAGGAGTGCGTTGCAAAATCAATCGCGTGTTCGTGATCTGCGGGCTGCGCCGGGCCACCGGATGGTGGCAGAATGGGGAATGTTGCAGGAGGGGGCATTTGCGGCTTAACGGGCATCGAGTAGGTGGGAGAGATCATGTGAGGACGGCGCGGCAGAAATCGCGACGGTTGAGCATCAGAAGTGGGCAACGACACTGCTTTTCTCCACTAATTTCAGTATCCCCAAATGGATCGAGCAACCATTGGTTCCCGCCACCTTTTTTGAGGACAATATACACACCAAACCCTAAAACATCCAGTGGAAATGCACCAGGGCACTTATAGACCAACCACATCTTTCCTAATAACAGCATACAGTATACGCACTACAAACTTACCCACGCCAATACTATACTTTATATTGTAGCCAATATATGGAATTGTGCAAGTGAGATATGACTAATGGGTCAGCAAAAGGCTTTAGAGGTCATTGCTTTGCAAGAGCACTAGCAAGGCATTGAGCATACGTCCGGTTGCTCCCCAGATGCGATAGGGGCCATAGTCGTAAAAGTAGACTACACGGGTCAGGCCACCACGAGTCCACTCCTCGGTGTGGGCAATTTCAGGCTCAGCAAGACTGGCTAAAGGGGCGATAATCAATTCTGTCACTTCGCTGGCTTGTAAATGAAGTTCTCCCAAACCTTGTGGCAAAAATGCCACCACAGGAGTGATCAAATAATTGCTGACAATGGTGAAAACGGGGGGAAGCACACCTAGCACCTCCACAAAAGCAGGGTCCAGACCTATTTCCTCCTGCGCCTCGCGCAATGCGGTCATCACGGCAGAGAGATCAGTCGGGTCCACCCCTCCACCGGGAAAGGCTATCTCGCCGCTATGAGAGCGCAGCGTGCTGGCGCGTCGGATAAAGACCGTGTGAGCACGATCTTCTTTTTCAAAAATGCAGAGGAGCACCGCCGCTCGCCGTGCCTGCGGACGCTCTCCCTCAAGCACATCGATCAGCGTCTCCGCCTGTTCAATCGGCAACAATCGCTCCCGCAACAAGCGTATGACTTCCTCAATTTTGTCTATGTTCATGGCTATATTGTAGCATAATCTGAACCTACCAAAGCTTGCATTATTATGATACAATGTGGTAAATAGAAAAATACTCGGAGAGATTTGCTAAAAGGTTACGTTTTGCCTTGCATTCACAGGCGGCTTTTGGTATAATTAAAGCATCGAGTGGGGGTATGCTTACATCCAGGTGCTCAAAATTATGGCGGAGTTTACCTGTCTGCGCGTGTCGTTTCGTATCACTGTTCTGTAGGCTCATCGAGATCAGGTAGATATTTTTACAGCAGGCCGAAGCGATCACTACCTAAGCACCTCTTCCGAACAAGCCCAGGTCCGATGGCACGTTCCTCATGGTCTTGATGTATGTGAAGTCCTTTTTGTTCTTCATAAGATAGGAAGATCACAGCCAGGCAACTACGGGTGAATACCATCTTCCAGCAGGCAAGAGATGGGAACGCGCACCACATCGAACGCAGGCTAAAACCGTGGATCGAAGGGGGTTTATTACCCATGCAAGCAAACCAGCACGGCGACCTTTCGACAATGCCAGCGGCAAATCTTGAGAGCGGGCGGGTACAGACGATGATCGATGGAAATGACCCACAAGGGACAAACAACACTAACCCCGATGAAGTAGAAGACTTCAATCAGAATGAGATGGAAGCGTTGCTGGCAGCATCAGCCAATCCCATCAGTATCAAACGCGGCGATGTGGTCGAGGGCGTGATCGTGCGTATTGATCAGGACGAGATTCTGGTCGATATTGGCCTCAAGTCTGAGGGCGTCCTCTCGACGAAAGAGTTGCCAGCCAGCGGCTATGGCTCTTTCAACGAGCTGCACCTCAATGACCGCGTTTTGGTCTATGTGATCCAGCCAGAAACGCCAGAAGGGCATGCGGTTCTTTCGCTGAAGCGGGCCAATACCGAACGCCAGTGGCGCATTGCTGAAGAGCAGTATAAGAATGAAGAGCTGCTCAAGGCGAAAGTGATCGATTTTAACAAAGGCGGATTGATTGTTGATGTCAATGGCATCCGCGGCTTTGTGCCAATCTCCCAGATACTCAACCTCAAGCGCGAAGAGGTGGCATCGGGTGGCGAAAGCCAGGAAACGGCAGCCAAGCTCCAGAGCATGAAGGACAAAGAGCTGCAGTTAAAAATCATTGAGATCAATCGAGCGCGCAACCGCTTGATCCTCTCGGAGCGCCTGGCCGTCCAGGAATGGCGTCAGCGTCGCCGCGAGGAGCTGCTTGATGAACTCAAGCCTGGCGAAGTGCGCAAAGGCGTGGTGAGCAACCTGGCCAATTTCGGGGCCTTTGTCGATTTGGGAGGCGCAGACGGACTGGTCCACATCAGCCAGCTCGCCTGGAGCCGGGTCAACCATCCCAGCGAAGTCTTGCACGTCGGTCAGGAAGTCGAGGTGCAGGTACTGAGCGTCGATAAGGACAAGAAGAAGATTGCGCTTTCGATTAAGCGCGCCGAGGTCGATCCCTGGACCACCGTCGAGCAACGTTACCAACCAGGCCAGCTTGTGACCGGCGTTGTTACCAAAATTGCCCCCTTTGGGGCGTTCGCCCGCATTGAGGATGGCATCGAGGGACTGATTCACCATTCCGAGCTGACGCCCGGAACCGATCCCAAATCCGTCCTGCACGAGGGTGCCCAATTGCAATTGCGCATCCTGCGTATCGATGCCGAGCGCCGCCGCCTGGGGTTGAGCCTGCGCCAGGTCGATGAACCAGAAGAGAAGGAGGCTTCCGCTGAGGCTCAGGGCGAGCAGGATACAACGTCGGAAACACCTGTATCTTCGACTGAGGCAGGGGCTGCTCCCGCAACACCTTCATTGGAAAACTTGCCACAGCATGAGCATGGTCCTTCCAAACGCGATAAAGGCGAACGGCGTGAGCGCGAACGCGCAAACGATTCGTCGCTTTTAGGCAGGTTACCAGACGAAGGCGAGACGACAGCAATGGCCGAAGCCTTCCGCGCAGCGGCACGACAACGCTCTAAGGAAGATGCCGAGACATCTGAATAATACCCTTTCGGATCTTGCACGCAATCTTCCTAAAAGATAATCGTGTGACCTCCCTGCTGCGTATACTATTATGAGTAAAGCAGTGGGGAGGCTTTTTGTTTCAGGGGAGACAGCAAAATAAACCGCCACGGGCGTCGAGGCTTGCCAAAGCCAGGCATCAATTGATACCAATTTTGTCCTTGACGCTACAAAATAAGTTGTAGTATGATGAAACGCACAGTTTAGTAGACAACTTGGAGGAGACTTTTTACCTACCATCCTCTGGCAAAAAGTAATATGGAGAAGCCTTAAAATTAACCCTATTACTTGCCAGACAAAGTACTTGAACAGATTATTCGCGACCTCTCCACTGCGAATACGCTACTGTCGAGCAGTGTAGAGGTCGATTGTTTCTCAATAAAGAGGGTTGAGCGTTTATTACCAGACGGGAGGCTACGGGTGTTATCCTTGACGCTGTTTGATGGGTGTTGTATGATGAATCACATGGTTTACCTGAGCGACACAGAGGGCTCGGTTCCACCCTCTGCCAATGAAAGGGGGGTGACAAACAGGTGAACGACAGAGACAGATTTGATAAGTTCACGGAGCGGGCCAGGAAAGTCCTGAGCCTCGCCCAAGAAGAAGCTCAGCGCTTCCAGCATAACTATATCGGGACGGAACACCTCCTGCTGGGTCTTGTACGCGAAGGCGAGGGTGTTGCGGCAAAAGTTTTAGCGAATCTCGGTGTTGAACTTAACAAAGTTCGCAGCGCCGTTGAATTTATTATTGGCCGTGGCGACCGCATCGTCCTGGGCGAGATTGGTCTGACCCCGCGCGCCAAAAAGGTGATTGAGCTTGCTGTTGATGAAGCTCGCCGCCTGAATCATCACTATATTGGTACAGAGCATCTTCTGCTGGGACTGGTACGCGAAGGCGAGGGCATCGCTGCCGGTGTCCTGGAAAGCCTGGGCGTCAATCTGGAGAAGGTTCGCACGCAGACTATCCAGGTGCTTAGCCAGTCCGGTGCGCCGCATGAGCGGGACGCGAAACACTCAAAAACTCCGACTATCGATCAGATGGGGATCGATCTGACGGCTGCCGCACGCGCCGGGACGCTCGACCCGGTCATCGGTCGCCATCAGGAGATCGAGCGTGTGATCCAGATCCTCTCGCGTCGCAATAAAAACAATCCCGCTCTGATTGGGGAGCCTGGCGTCGGCAAAACAGCTATCGTGGAAGGGTTAGCACAACGCCTGGTCGCGGGTGAAGTGCCCGAAACGCTGGCTGGCAAACGCTTGCTCACCCTCGATGTTGGCTCGCTCGTGGCTGGAACCAAATATCGTGGCGAGTTTGAAGAGCGCCTGAAGAAAATTATTGAGGAAATTCGCAATAGTCGCGATTGCATCATCTTTATTGATGAGGTCCATACTCTTGTCGGTGCGGGCGCAGCAGAAGGAGCAGTTGACGCCGCGAATATCCTGAAACCAGCCCTCTCTCGTGGCGAATTGCAGTGCATTGGTGCCACGACCCTTGATGAGTA
>DASTZT010000517.1:0-5125 GCA_035764225.1 Ktedonobacteraceae bacterium | reverse complement strand
CAGGACACGCCTGCCAGAGCTTTCTCCTGGCTCATCGTAAACCCGTTTGAGTGTGACAGTTGTCTGCTGTTTAGTCATAGTGCATCCTCCTCTGATTCCTTATCAGAGATGGATAATCAGGCTTCCAGGTGTGCTGTAAGTCGAATAGCGACGTTCTGCCGCAGGGCGTTCGAGACGGGGCAGAGTTGCTCGGCTTGGCACGCTACTTGCTCAAATCCTGCAGCATCCAGTCCCACGACCTTGCCTGTGGCCTCAAGCTCCATGCTTGTGATCTTGGGTTTCCCCTCAACTTCTTCGAGCGTACACACGGCGGCCACTCGTAATCGCTCTGGTGGCGTGCCTCCCTCTGTCAGCGTCAATGCTAGCGCCATCGCATAGCAACCAGCGTGCGCCGCAGCAATAAGTTCTTCTGGGCTCGTTTTGCCATCAGGCTGCTCGATACGTGAAGCCCAGGTCATCGGCAGGGTTTCTACCACTCCACTGCCAACCCGTACGGCTCCATTTCCCCGAACCAGATTGCCGCTCCAAGTCATTTCTGCTCGTCTTTGTATTTTTAGCATCATTTTCTCCCTCTTTTGTTTTCTTCAAATCTCTTCTTGACCGATGTTGTTCATGAGCTTCTCTTTTTCGGGAGCATGCGAGAGAGAACAACTGCATGACTGCTCATCGCGCGGATCGGTTGTGACCCGGTCTATGAATTTCTCCCCTCTATTGTACTCCAAAAAAGAGAAACATGGGCCAGGGCACGATCACAAAAGAGTCACGAGAGCGGAGGTGTTCTGCAATGCATGAAAGCAACACGATCCATGTGCCGAGTATCAGACGCATCGCCCTTTCGATGGGCTTGACGCTAGTCCAAAATCGGGGGTACAATGAAAAAAGAAATAGGTTCATTAAAGGATAGTTTTATGAACCTATCTCAAAAAAAGCCGATGGAGGGATCTATGACGCATGCTTTGATACGACCAGACGATGACCAGACGCTTTCGCTGCGTGAGAAAACTCGCCAGATTCAGCAATTTATGGGCTTCAACCAGACTTTGCTCGCTGGCCACCTCTCGCTGTCTTCGCAAAAAATTTATGCCCACGACTTCTATCACTATTTGCTTTTCGCGCAAACCAAACAGGCTGCCCTCAATCATGCCACGTTCGCCCAATGGCGTACCTATCTCTCCACCCAGACCACCATCTCCCCCCACACCATTAATCGTATGCTCAGCGCGGTCAAGCGCATGATGGAAATGGCTGAGGAACAGGGCTTTGTGCCCGAAGGCACTGCAGAACGCTTTAAACGGGTACGAGGAGTAAAAGCGGTTGCACTCAAAGAGCGATTACGCCCGAATAATCGCATCAAGATCGAGCCGGAAGAGATCCGCCAGATGACCAATGAGCCTGATTTAGAGCGGCTGATCGGGCTGCGCGACCTGGCGATTTTACATACCTTTGCTGGCAGCGGCTTACGTGTTTCGGACCTGCGCCAGATGAGGCAAGACCACATCAAACGGCGCGGCAAGGGCTATTTTATCGAGGTACGCGGCAAAAACGAGGCTGAGTACGACGCCGTTCCCCTCACCCGCGAAGCTTATGCCGCCATTATGGATTGGCTGAGCAGCAGACCGGTTCCCTCTCCTTATATTTTCACAGGCTTTGCTGGTCGTGGCGAGCGTCGCTTGACCGATCAGCCGCTCTCCAGTCGTGGGATCTGGCTGATTATCAAAGGCTATGCGCGTCGCATCGGCCTTCCAGAAGTCAAGCCCCACGACCTGCGGCGCTTTGTCGGGACGCAGCTCGCTAAAACCAACCCGCGCCTGGCCCAGAAGGTGTTACGCCACAAAAGCATCGAAACGACCTATAAGTATTATGTGCTTGATGAAATCGAGCCAGGGGCGACGGATGGGCTGTACTGAAACCCGGCAGCATTATCTCTACACAATCCCGCGATTTTTGTGCCTTAATATGAGAAGCACCCCCAACTATCACAGGAAAAGGACATAAAAGCATGAATGTCATTGTGGAAACAACCGCAGGCAAGGTCCGGGGCACGACGGCTAATGCTATCTCCAGCTTCAAGGGCATTCCTTATGGCGCTCCAACAAGTGGGAGCAATCGTTTTCGCCCTCCCATCAAGCCGGAACCCTGGGCGGGGGTACGCGATGCCCTGACGTATGGAAACCGTAGCCCACAGCCTCCCAGTGGTCCCGCTCTTGTACGGCTATCGGTTGAGCAGCAGCCCGAACCGGAGAGCGAGGATTGCCTGTATTTGAATGTGTGGACGCCTGGAGTGCAAGATGGTCGCAAACGCCCGGTGCTCTTCTGGTGCCACGGTGGTGCATTTACGGCGGGATCGGGCGCAGGCCCCCTTGCTTATGGCGGAAATCTGGCACGCCGGGGGGATGCCGTCGTCGTTTCTGTCAACCATCGTCTGGGCCCGTTCGGCTACTGCTATCTGGCAGAACTGGCCGGCGAGGAGTTTGCTGCATCGGGCAACGTGGGTATGCTTGACCTGGTGGCGGCACTGGAATGGGTACGCGACAATATCGCAGCGTTCGGCGGCGATCCGGGCAACGTGACTATCTTTGGCGAGTCAGGCGGCGGTGCGAAGGTCAGCGCCTTAATGGCCATGCCCAGCGCGGTCGGCCTTTTCCATCGGGCCATTGCGCAAAGCGGGCCGGGTTTGCGTATGACCCAGCCTGAGCGAGCTACGAGAAATGCGGAGAAGTTGCTGAAAGAGCTGGGCATTTCCGCCAAAGAAACGGATCGTTTGAGCAACCTGACTGTAGCCCAGATCTTTGAAGCCAATGCCAGGGTGAATAGCAACGCCCTTTTGGGCTGGGCACCGGTCGTCGATGGGAACGTACTTCCCCAGCACCCCTTTGAACCGACGGCCCCGGCGATCTCGGCCCATATCCCACTTATTATAGGAACAAACAAAGACGAGGCGACTGGTTTTCTGCTCGCAGATCCAACGATACGCACGCTTGACGAGGCAGGGCTGCATACGCGCGTGCAGGCTTTTGCCAAAGAGCGGACGGACGAGATGATCGCGGCCTATCGTCGCGCGTATCCGCAGGCTTCTCTAGGCGATCTCTTCATGGCAATAGCCAGCGATCAGATGATGCGTATCAACTCGATTACCGTGGCTGAAAGCAAATATGCGCAAGGGGCCGCTCCGGTCTTCATGTATCTATTTACCTGGGAGACACCGGCCCTCGATGGACGACTGAAGTCTTGCCACGCGCTTGAGATCCCGTTCGTCTTCGATAATATCGAACGGAGCGGAGACTTTACTCGCAGTGCGCCCGAATGCTTTGAGCTGGCTGAGAAGATGAGCGAAGCCTGGCTAGCTTTTGCCCGCGACGGCATTCCGAGCTATTATGACCTGCCCACCTGGCCCGCTTACACCCCGGATGAGCGAGCCACGATGATCTTTGATACCACCTGCCGCGTGGTCAACGATCCCGGCAGCGAATTGCGCCAGGCGTGGAGCGGGATGCTTGTTCACGGCATTAGATTGGCCTGAGAGGCTGAGGAACATGCACCACTTGCCTACGTATGCAAAACTTACTTCATCCCAGCAGATATATTGATGGAGGAAACGACTATGCCCAACCCTCAAGATGAGGCAAAACACACGAACGCATCTCAGCCCAAAGTGACGCCTATGCCGCTTGCAGAAATGGGCGAGCGGACGCGCGATCTCATCGCCCGCGCCAATCTTGCCCCGAATGGCGAGCCGCTGGCGATCTTTGGCACGATTGCTCGCCATCCCAAGCTCTTTGCCTCGTGGCTGCCGTTCGCCAGCCGATTATTGGCGGGAGGAAGCCTGGACCGCCGTTCCACTGAGCTGGTCATTCTGCGGGTCGCGTACAATATGGGCTGCGACTACGAGTGGGGCCAGCATGTGCAGATCTGCCAGAATTTTGGCATCGAGCGAGCCGTAATCGAACGCGTCAAGGTTGGCCCATCGGCTGATGGCTGGTCGCCGCTAGATGAACTGCTGCTGCGCGCCGCCGATGAACTACACAATCAACGCTCGATGACAAGCGCGACCTGGGACGCCCTGGCCGAGCATCTGAGCGAGATACAGCTGATCGAACTCTGCTTCCTGATCGGTCACTATGAGATGCTGGCGATGTTTTTGAAGACGGCAGGCGTGCAACTTGAGCCTGGAAAGGAGACGCTTCCACACTATGACCGATGAAACAGTTCATGAACTGCCAGCCGAGGCGCTGGGCGAGGCACCAGGGCGTAATCGTCTGATCGGTCGCCGTATTCTCGTGGTTGGCGCGGGCAGTATGCGCTTTCAAGGCGAAGGTGATCCTCCTGGGAATGGGCGGGCGATTGCTCGTCTTGCGGCCAGGGAGGGTGCAGAGGTTATTTGTGCTGATATCAATCTTGATGCTGCTAATCATACCGTAGCGGCGATTCTCGCGGAGGGTGGTTCCGCGACTGCGCTACAGGGCGATGTGGCTGATGCCGATGTATGCGCTCGCCTGATCGCTGATGCCGGAGCAATCGATGGCCTGGTGTGCAATGTTGGCATCGGGCTTGGTCGTTTTCTGGCGGATACCTCACCGGAGCAGTGGGATAGGGTGATGGCTGTCAACCTGCGTGCTCATTTTCTCCTGGCGCGTGCGGCTCTGCCGATCCTTCCTCGCGGGAGCGCCATCGTTTTCATGGGATCGGTGGCGGGTCTATCTCCCGGTACCCAGATTCCAGCCTATGACACCTCCAAAGCGGGTCTACTCGGTCTCAATCGGCACGTCGCCGCAGAGGGTGCGCGTCGAGGCGTGCGGGCAAACCTGCTCATCCCCGGCTTCATCGATACGCCTCTAGGTCGCATGGCAAGCGCGGGACGGCCCAGCCGGGCTACGACTCCTGTGCCTCTGCGACGGCAAGGGACTGCCTGGGAGGTTGCCTATGCCACCGTTTTCCTGTTATCGAACGAGTCGAGCTACATGACGGGCCAAAAGCTGATTATTGACGGCGGCCTCTCCTGGGCATGACTGCCTCATTTGAAGGTCTGCAAAAGCGTGGGTAAGATTTTACCCACGCCATTACTCGTATCACCTGGTTCTGAGCTGATAGCAAACCTAAAGGACGCCATCCCACAAACGCCGCTCAG
>DASTZT010000516.1:0-4526 GCA_035764225.1 Ktedonobacteraceae bacterium | reverse complement strand
GAGCTGCGATGCGGGTATATCCCAGCGTCGTCAGCGTATCTTCCGTCGGCTCAAGCGATAACTCAGGCAGATTGATCCTCTCTACCCATTGATGAACGGTGTGGAAAAGATCGGCATCACTAAGCGCCAGCAGATCCACCTGGACTTGCTTAACAAATGACCGAGATTGGCTGTTCATCTTCACGGGCAGTCCTTTCTGATCCTATGTATGTAAGCATAGGAGGAGAGAGCCGGGGTGGCTATAGCAGGTAGGGATCTCTTCGCAAGGAGCCACCGATGCAAAAAGTTCCCTTACCATGCCGTTCTATGATCGATCTGGTTAACGTGTACGACGGCGTCTACGACGTTGTGTTTCAGCTTTGCGTTTGCGTCGGGCTTGAGGGCTTTCGTAGTGACTACGTCGCCGCGCCTCTGCCAGGATGCCAGCTTCCTGCACTTTGCGGCTGAACCGTTTTAGCGCCCACTCAAACGAATCTCCCTGCTTTACGAGAATCTCTGTCATAGAGACTACCACTGAGACCGTCGGTCGTTGTAACGGCCTGTTCGTTGTGATTGGTAGCAATCGCTGCAATAGACGGGTCTGTCATCTCGTGGTTGAAATGGGACCTGGGCCTCATTGCCACAACTGGCGCAGGTCGTGGTATACATCTGGCGTGCCTCACGATCCCGATATCCGCCGCCACCACCGCCACCATAAGAATCTCTCCGTCCGCCGCCGGACTGTTTGCGGGCGGCCCGACATTCAGGACAGCGACCAGGCGCATTGGTTAGTCCCCGGCTAGCATAAAACTCTTGCTCACCAACAGTAAAGGTAAATTCTTGATTGCAATCGCGGCAATACAAGGTCTGATCAGTTAAAGACATTCATCCTTCTCAATTCTGGGGTATATTCCCCTGGAAATCCCTGTATCGCGCAGTTTCTAATAGATAATCTCTCAGAGCAACAATGCACCATACAGTATTCACTCATTATACCACATGTAGTCACTATAGTTAGAAGCAGGTATCCGAGCACAGCTATTTACCATATATCCTTTATAACTCTTTTTCTGGAGATTCGACTCTGATACCCATCCCTCGCACGAAAGCCAGCGCCTGTCCCGGATCAAGAATCGCTCCTTTGAGTTCGTTGAGGCCCGCTCGCAATCCATCGATCTTCGAGCCACGCAGGTCAACGCGGTTGAGTTTCGCGCCAGACATTTCTGCGTTGCCCAGATCGCAACTGATAAAGGTCACATCAGAGAGGCTTGTTTCCTGAAAATCGACCTCACTCAGATCGCAGTGTTCAAATCGTACGCGCTTGAGCGTCGCGAAGCGGAACTGTGCAAAGCTGCTATTGCATCCCTTAAAGAGCGTATCCTGTATAGTTGCTTCGATAGCGCGAAAACCAGTCAATTGGCAATCAATCAGCTCAACGCGACGAAAAATCGCTTCTGCCCATTCTGCGTTTGCGAGGTCGCACGTTGTGAGGCGGCTATCCAGTAGCTGCATCTTTTTGAACTGGGTATTGCTCATTCTAACATATTGAAGCAGCGTTTCGTCAAATGAAAGATGGTTTGCGGCCTGTCCAACCAGATTTTCGCGCGAGAGGATAAGCTGAGCATAACGTGCCTGATCCTGGACCTGTTCGTCAGGCAATCCTTTGGCTAACCCATTCTTTGGGATCTTCGGTATTTTTAATTGCTGTTCGGATTGGCTGTCTTTATTGGTCATAAGCCTCTTTTTCTCTTCTTCCCAGTTAACGTGATGTGCAAGGTGTTCCACATCCTCACCGCGATGCGGTTCGCCCCGATGGATGGTGTGGCACGGGCACGGGCGTGCCACACCATCCATCACCTCGCCCCCGCAGGCGGCGCGAAGAAACTTACACATCGCGTCAGTTAGAAAATAAATTCAAGTCTATTTTAGGCGGTTTTGGTGGGATAGGCAAGCTTTTCCCTTCGAGCCTCATTCTAAACATGTATCGATCATGTGGGTATAGAAAGCAAGCTATGTATGGTATACTGCTTTTACTATGTTGGAGCCGGGGTGGATGAGAAGGCGTGACAATTGGCAGAATGTTTTTATCTTACTATCGCGGTTTGCACTCTCATTTGACTTAAAAAATAACCGGGAGCAAAAAAGAATGATTAACGATGCGGTAAATTTAAACACGCAGAGGAAGATGTCAAAGCAGTCTGGACGTACACCATTTACTTTTGCACACTATAGCGTTGTGAGTGAGAACCATAGCCGCAATGAAGATCGAACCCTGGTGGATCGGGAGAGAGGATTGGCGGCTGTCTTTGATGGCGTCGGGGGGAGTATCGCGGGCGATATCGCTTCACGCATGGCGGCCTATAGTATTCGTCAGAGTTGGCGGCAGGTCTTTCAGCAGGCGCACCAGGGAAATACTATTGCAACCATACTAGAGCCTTGCAACGGCCTTGATTTGCGTGCAAAGCTGTTGCAGTTGGTAGAGGAAGCGCATGAACGGATACGCACAAAAGGGTGGCGGCAGGCTATAAAAGGTGCGCTGCAAGATACAACCGATGGTCCCGCGACAACAGTGGCGGTAGTGACATTTTGTCGGCAACCGGCTGAAAATTGCTATCTGATGACGTATGCCCATGTTGGTGATAGCCGCATTTATCTGCTGCGTGGAGAAGAGTCTCTTAAACCCTTAACGCGCGATGATGGTTTTCTTTCGCTCTTATTGGACGATCAGATCATTAATGAAGAAGATGCCCTACGTATAGAGCAAGCATCCGAACTCGATCAACTATCTGACATCGAACAAGAGTATTTCGAGAGACGGAATGGGATTACGCAGGCATTGGGCGATCCCCAGGTGCCGACTATTCATTGCGATCAGGTTACCATCCTGCCTGGAGATCGTATTCTGCTCTGTTCTGATGGTATCCACGATAACCTGACGAATAGCGAACTGGAGATGCTGTTGAGAAAGGGAGCGCGTACCACCGTTGCTCGCGACCTCGTGAAGCAAGCCGCCAGTCGCTCACAACAGGATGCGTTGAGGGCAAAGGCAGACGATATGAGCGCCGTGGTCATCACCTGTCATGGCTAAAAAGCACTCGAGGGTAACATAGGCGTTACCCTCGATTGCTTTTTGATCGATCTGCTGTTACAGAAGCTTACCAGCGGGAATCGCGGTCATTACGCCGACCGCGCCCTCCTCGTCCACGAGAATCGCTGCTATAGCTGTACGAATCCTCGCGGCTACGGGCGGGGCGCTGTGACTGGAAACAGTCGCTGCAATAGACGGGCCTGTCATCGCGCGGCTGGAAGGGTACTTGCGCTTCATTGCCGCAGCTTGCACAGGTCGTGGTGTACATTTGACGTGGGGAACGATCCCGATATTCGTAGCTGCTGTCGCTGTAGGAGCTCCTGCGCCCACCTCCAGTTTGCTTGCGAGCTGCGCGGCAATCGGGGCAACGGCTAGGGGCATTAGTCAGCCCTCGGCTAGCATAAAATTCCTGCTCACCTGCGGTAAAGATGAATTCCTGACCACAATCACGGCAAGTAAGGGTACGGTCCTGATAATTTTCAACCGAAGTCATGGATTACTTTTTCCTCTTCTTTGTCTTCGCTCCGCCAAAAAACGTATTTGAGATGGGATGGTACGAGCAGGAGATCCCTTTATCAAAGCATCTGACAGCAGAATCTATCTCAATGTGATCATCAGGTAGTGGTTGCTTCATATTCCGGTCAGCAGAGCGAAACCAGGGATTGAATTTCCGTACCTTTGACTGATCCCCACATCACACATTCATCATAACACAGATACGCAAGACTATATTTCCTTTTCCCATCCCAAAATTTCTTTACAGCCTTGCGAACAGCACAAAATGCTTCTCAGTGATGATTTTATAAATAGTGGAAAATCAGCAATAAAAATACATATCTCGTTTGTATTTTCTCATTATTATTATAACATAGGTGTCAAGCAGCAAACACCGTCCATCTGGACGATGTTTTTGTATGAGATGGTAGATATACTCTATCCGCTTGTCAAGCTTCTTGAGAGGGGAAAGAGGGTAGAGACGAAATTAGTGGCGCGAAAGGAAGGTCGCCTCGATGGTATCCGAAAAGACCATCTCACTGTGGCGCAACCGTGACTATCTTTTATTGTGGGGTGGTCAATTAATCTCTACCGCTGGCAGTGGTATTTCTCAGATTGCCTTTCCATTGTTGGTGCTGGCTGTTACCAACTCGCCAGTGCAGGCCGGACTGGTAGGCGCACTACGCTCACTCACCTATATTCTCTTTATTCTGCCTGCTGGCGCGCTGCTAGATCGTTGGGATCGCAAGCGGGTGATGATCTATTGCGATATCGGGCGTGCGTTCAGCCTGGCAGGCATTCCTATAGCCATTATGCTGGGCCATCTCTCTATTGTCCTGATCGATCTAGTAACCGTTGTCTCCGGGACGCTGGAAGTCTTTTTTGATATTGCAGAACTGGCCTGTCTTCCTCAGGTGGTCACCAAAGAGCAGCTGCCGGAAGCTTTAGGGCGCACGCAAGCGAC
>DASTZT010000515.1:0-2594 GCA_035764225.1 Ktedonobacteraceae bacterium | reverse complement strand
TGCTTGAGCCTGAGCAGGCGGCAGACCTAGAGGACGCCATCCCAAAGACGCCGCTCAGCCGATTGCGGATCGTCGATCACCTGACACTCATCATTGAAGATCATGGTGGCTCGACGCTTAGTATCATAGGCAGGCCATCGTGGGGCGTCAGGGACGATTGGATTGCCCATGAACATAAAATCAATCCAGGTAGCATGCATTTTATCCGCCAACGGCTGGCGTGTTGGGGAGTCGCCGGTAAAGGCTGGGACTCCGGGCCGATTAAGGTTATTCCAGACAAAGGGTATTTCCAGGGCGTGACAGGCTCCCAGCCGTCCCTCGAATGCTGGCGAGCGCCAGTCGAAACGGTACATCCAGACCGGCGTGCCGCGTTGTGCCAGGCACTCAGCAAGCCGAATGGCGGGAATGCGGAAGGTGCGATCTGTGAGTATATCCGCCCATGCCTCCTCGTCTGAGGCTCCGGGGTGAGCAGCGGCATAGGTGGCAAGCACTTTGGAAGCGGCATCGCCAAAAGTTTGTTTTAGCACCGCTTCATCAACTTTGCCCTGCTGTGCGTCCATAGCAGTAAACAATTTCATCTCATCGCGATTGCTTCCTATAAGCACAGAAACGCCGCTTGCAGCTCCATTGGCTAACGCATCGAATGGTCGCGTTGGCAGAGTGACGCCATCAACGACTGGACGCAGTGAGAGCAATCCCCTCCTCCTACTGAGTTTTGCCTGAGCCTCAAGGATAGTGGCAACAGGAAGATTTTGCAGCGATGTTATGTCTTCGGTGCCAAGATGGGCTAAAATCTCTCGCGCTACCTTCGTCGCGATTTCCCGATCAGGGACGCCATGACTGGCCCCACTCTGCAAAATCGCCTTATGAAAAAGTCCTTGAGCGGCAGGCATAGCCAGTAATACGCCAACGCTCATTGCCCCAGCCGACTCGCCCACGATGGTCACATTGCCCGGATCGCCACCAAACGCTGCGATGTTATCGCGCACCCACTCCAGCACGGCGATCTGGTCGAGCAGTCCGTAGTTGCCGGAGGCATACTCCTCACCGACCACCTCACCCAGATAGAGGAAGCCTAGCACTCCCAGGCGATAATTGAGCGTGACCACAACGATATCGCCCCTGGCAGCGAAGGAGGTGCCATCGTACCAGGGCGTTGAACCAGAGCCACCCACGAAGCCGCCGCCGTGAATCCAGACCAGCACAGGCCGTTTTTTGCCATCGGCAGCGGGCGACCAGACATTTAAATAGAGACAATCCTCTCCTGTAGGTATATCGGCATTGCCGCTACCGAAGAGGGCACTGAGTGGTGCGCTGACCTGGGGAGCAATGGGACCAAACTTTGTGGCATCGCGTACATCGGTCCAGGGATCTGGTGGCAAGGGTGGTCGAAAGCGGAGCGCACCAAGCGGTGGTTGAGCAAAAGGTATCCCTTTCCATACAGAAACGGCATCACGAGAGACCCCTCGCACTTTGCCAGAGCGAGTCTCCACAATAGCATCAGACATAGCTTGTCGATCTCCTTTTTTTGTGCTAGTGCTGCCTAGAATGTCTACATTTTTCTTTAGAACTCATTATGCCACAAAAAGGATGGGATATTACTCGTCTGATCCTGATGGAGGGAAATGAGTGGAAGTGGAGGCAATTTCCCTGACTGCTTGACTGATGCTCTGAGTAACTTCCTTAAAGGCTTCGTCAGGATTCGACCAACTTGTGATCGGCTTCCCGTTGATTGGAAGCATCTGGAGTCTCGCAAACGGTGCTCCCTCGCAAGAAACTGATCGTAAGAGGATTGGAATAACGCGAGCCTCGTCGCGTTCATGACGCTCCATAGCGCGTTTCATCTCGATACTATAGCAATAGTCCGAGGCCATGAAATCTGGACTGACCAGTAAAAGAATAATCTGGGCAGCATTCAGGTACGCATCTATCTGCGTTCTCCACTCCATGCCTGCGCTTATCTCGCGGTCATACCACACGTTTATAAGGCCGTGATGCTTCAACATGCTCAAATGTTTCTCAAGCTCTTTCAAGAGCAAAATATCTTCTTGAGCATAGGAAAAAAAGAGAGTGAGAGCCGATTTTGTTTGCTGGGATGGCTCAAATGGCGCAATTGCATCTTCTCTGCTGGAGGAAATATCTGGAGATGGGAGTACCTGGCTCTCGATCCAATCAATGCCGTGAGGAGTGAGGTAAAAAGAGTCAAAGATCCGCGTTCCCAAATATCTTCTTTTTACTATAATATAACCTTTTTCCTCCAGATATCCTATTTCCGTGCGAAGATCATCCCACACCATAGCCATATGAGCCAGTAATTCCTCTTTACTGAGCGTCTGAAGGGGATCTCTGGCAGGTTTCTCGGAGAGAATGCGCAGGATCTGTTGACGTTGCTGTATCGTCATATTGTATCCGCCCCTGGCGTAAACTTACGCGCTGATTAGCGCGAGATTTCTCCTCCATAGATACTATTCACTATTTGCCAAATAAAATAATCTAGCCAAGTTCGTAAGTCCTTGCAGTCGGCTGCTTTGTCAAAAATTTGTATCAACCGAGAACGTAATGCTGGCGATTTCAACATAATCTCGTCTCTTATA
>DASTZT010000514.1:0-8793 GCA_035764225.1 Ktedonobacteraceae bacterium | reverse complement strand
CCCTGCCTCTCGCAAAGGAAGGATAACGGACGACCCTTCCGAGGCCAACAGCTAAAGATAAGGATAGTTATGAGCAACAACCAGAACAAAATTCTCGTGGTTGATGATGATCCCGATATTCTAGAATTCCTCCAGGTGATCCTAGAAGATGAGGGATACGTGGTCGCAACCACAGACAAGGGCGAGTATGTGGAAAAACTCTATAATGGCGGCCTTCCAGACCTCATCTTACTGGATGTATGGCTTTCAGGCAAAGACGGACGAGATATTGTGAAATACCTGAAAAACCAGGAAAAAACCAAACATATTCCCGTAATCATGTTTTCCGCCTATCCCAATGCCGAGGAAACGGTATTACAAGCTGGTGCAGACGATTTTCTCGCCAAGCCCTTTGAGATCGATGTCTTGCTGGCAAAAATCAAGCGATATCTGTAGCTTTTGCTGCTCATAAGCAAAAGAACGGGGATGGACAGAAGGGGGGCTTACTGTCCATCCCCGCAAGAAAGAAGAGTTTACACACACTACGGGGTCACTTTAAGTTCGCCGACAGCGCCTTTACTCGCATCAGCGAAAGCGTGCGTAACGAAGGGGTATACTCCGGCTTCAGGAATGGTCAATTCTATCATGACGCCGCCGCCAGGAGGCACCGTTACGGTCTGATTTCCCACCATATGATTGGCAGGATTGCCATCCACATAGGTATCGCTGAAAATTGCCCCGATAACATGGAAGGCCGAAAATTGCGTTGGGCCTGCATTGAGAATGAAGAGGCGAATCTTCTGTCCCGCCTTTGCCGCTAAGGGAGCATCCTGATACTGGCCAGCATACCCATTGAAGACCACATAATCGGGATCACCACTCATCAACTTGTTTGGGTCAACTGAATAGGTGCCATCTGAGTTGCTGGCGGTATAAAACTCGCTCTGTACCAGAGCATACTCCTGAGCAGGCGAACCCCAACCATTGGTGGGATCAACGATGATTGTCCCATACATGCCGTTTGCCATATGGTAGATGACCGTCGGGGTGCCACAGTGATACATAAAGACACCTGGGAAGTTCGCACGCCAGGAGAAGCTAAAGCTCTTCCCAGGAGCGATTGATTGATAGTTCACATTCCAGGGAGTCTGAGCGGCATGGAAGTCAACCGAATGCGCCATGCTGCCCTCGTTGACCAGCGTGACATGGACCATCTGTCCCTGCCGCACATGGATAATAGGCCCAGGAACCGTCCCATTGAAGGTCCAGGCGTGATATGTGACACCAGAAGCAATAGTTACCAGTTGCTCTTTCATCGTGAGTTTGACATTCACAATATCGCCAGCCGGGACAGCAGGCAACGTGGCATTATACGTTGTATGAGGCACTGCTGGCGCGGTGGTAGTGGAAGGCGACCCCATAGACCCCATTGTATCCGAACTACTCGCGGAACTGGCCCCTGTCGTACTCGGACGAACAGACCCATTGAGCGAAGAAAAGAACATACCCGTCACAAGAATAGTCGTTAATACTGCACCCGACATGATTAGTAGCAGCCAGTTGCCCCGATCTAACAGACGAGTAGGGCGCAAGATCTTCGCCATCCCCAGCTCAGCAGCTTCCGCGTGTGTCTGAGGGAGTGCAGGAATTGTTTCAGGAGTCGTGATCTCGGTTTGAGCCGACTGTATTTTATCCTCTACTGGAGGACGCATTTGCAGGACCATCAGGAGTACCTCCTCTTCTTCCTGTCTAGCAAGAAGAAGTTTTTCAATAAGCTGATCGCAGCGCGAATTATTTCTTGTTAGGAGAGTACCAAAATAACTTCACAGCAATATCACAGCAATCGCAAAAAATATCACGAGCCGAACACAGATTCACGCTCGACTTGTCAGATAAAGAGATGCTTTTGTGATGTGTACTCATGTTTTCATGTTATAATTGATGCATTGAAGCGTCGTCAGCGTTAGGAAGCAGGAAAAGCATGTTAAACACAACATCAGTGAACACGGTCAACCGCTCCAGGTTCTCCCAACGGTTTGTACAGCCATGCTACGACTCATACTGTTTCTCCAATCTCCCCTCGACCATCGAGTTTTTGCTGACAGGTAATGGACAAAGTGCTCTTCCACTCGATGTTTTTGGCAATTTCCCGACACGATACGACAAAGTTATTTTCTTTTTTATCGATGCATTTGGATGGCAGTTTTTTGAGCGTTACGCGGAAAAGTACCATTTTCTCAAAACCGTGCTGAGCCAGGGCGTGGTTTCAAAAATGACCTCGCAGTTCCCCTCCACGACTGCCGCCCATGTGACCTGCATGCATACGGGACTTAATGTGGGACAAAGCGGCGTCTACGAATGGAACTACTACGAACCTCTGGTTGATGAGATTATTTCTCCACTCCTCTTCTCCTATGCAGGAGATAAGACGGCGCGAGACACGCTCAAACAACGATCAGACATTCCTCCTCCCGCTTTCTTCCCGCGCCAGACGTTCTATCGCGCATTACAGGCTCAGGGCGTGACTTCCCATATTTTCCAGTATCACGCCTACACTCCCTCAACTTTTTCGGATATCGTTTTTCGTGGCGCAACCGTTCACCCTTACCAAAACCTCCCGGAAGCCTTCGGCGCGCTGAGCGAGCTGGTCACGACCAAAAGCATGACGCCTGCGTATTATTTTCTCTACTATGACCGCATCGATACGGTCTGTCACAATCACGGTCCCACCTCTCGCCAGTTCGAGGACGCCGTAGATACGTATTTGACGACACTGGATCAGTTCTTCTATAAGGCCATTCGCGGCAAAACCAACAACACCTTATTTATGCTGACCGCCGATCATGGTCACACCCCCGTTGATCCGCGACGCACCTTCTACCTCAATAAGCGGCTATCAGAGATCAAATCCTCTTTGAAAACGAATAAAAGGGGGAGCTTGCTAGTCCCGGCTGGCTCACCCAGAGATATGTTCCTGCACGTCAAAGATGAAAAGATCGACGAGCTGCTTCCTTACTTGCAGGAGCGCCTGGCTGGCATAGCAGAGATCTACCGCACTGATGATTTGCTGAGGCAACATTTTTTCGGCCTGCAAGAACCATCTCCCGCCCTGCTATCTCGATTGGGCAATGTCGTAATCCTCCCCTACAAAAACGAGACCGTCTGGTGGTATGAGGAGGGCAAATTCGACATGCACTTTTTTGGTCATCACGGTGGCCTCACGCCCGAAGAGATGGAAACACCCTTGATGATTCTGCCGCTTTAGTAAAGAAAGAGGGGCTTTTCTCGCCCCTGCTCACGACATCCAATCGATGGCACGCGTGATGGTATCAAAGGGATGCCAGAAGGTCACAAATGTCCGTTCTGCTCCCAACTGTTCCCATGTTTTCAGTGCGCTGACGATATCTTCGGGCCAATCCCAGACATACACGGATAGCGAGACGGGGCGATGGGCAGCCTCGATCTCCTGGCGAGCAAAACGGACGAGATCATCATCCCCATAGACATTGATCTCATCGGCATACTCAACGGCGCTCCTGATCAGGCGTCGCGAGCGGCCCACGCCAACCACAACACGGGGAGGAGTTGCCGGAGCTGGAGTCGAGGCAGCATTGACGAGATGGAGATGCTCACCCTCAAAGGTTACTTGCTCGCCAGCCCAGATGCGACGCAGTACCGTGATCGTTTCTTTCAAGCCGGTAATGCGTGCCGTCGCATCTGGAACCACCGTCCCCCACGCTCGCGCCTCCTCAAAAAAATCGCCTGCGCCAATGCCAAGCTCAAAACGGCCTGCGCTGAGAAACGACAATGTCGCCGTCTCCTTCGCCAGTACTCCTGGCAAATAATTCAAGCGATCAATCACCATCGGCACCAGATGAATGCGGGACGTTGCCATCGCCAACGCCCCATAGAGCGACCAGCCACACAGATAAGGCCACTCAAGCTCTGGGGCATGATAGTGGTCGAGAAACCCGACGGCCTCAAAGCCGCTCCTATCAGCCAATTGAGCAGCTTCCAGCAACGCAGGCCAATCGCCAGTGGGACCCAGGTTGACTCCAATGCGCATAGATAATCTTCCTCCAATCGTTTTTTCAGAAAGTATACACACTTGCTCTTGCCATCTTATGTCATGTTTTTACGCAAAACTTGATCTTCAGGAGATTATTGCTTGTTGGCTGCGTGATACCAGGTTAGCAAAATACAGTAGCATACTAAATGGAAGGGTATCATACTGAATAAATACATCAATCACCCAACAAATTATGTAACCTTCAAAAAATATCCAATAGATATACTTGACAAATCCTTTTGATTATCATAGATTGATACCTTTCTGTGTTCCTTTCGTAGTTTCGTGCGTATGCTCATCCTTTCCTAGATGAACCACCCAGAAAGGAATATTTGTATGTTACAAGGAGAGCGCCAAAGTCAGCCTGGCAACATGCCCCCGGTTACAGATATTGCAGCCTTCAAAGCAGGCTTACGGGGAGAGCTTTTGCAACGTGGTGATGAGGGCTATGAGGCAGCCCGCAAAGTTTTCAACGGCATGATCGACAAGTATCCTGCCTTGATTGCACGTTGCGCTGATGAGGCCGATGTGATTGCAGCAGTAAATTTTGCACGAGAGCACAACCTTCTCGTTGCGATCCGTAGCGGCGGACACAATGCTGGAGGGCTGGGTACCTGCGATGATGGCCTGGTTATCGATCTCTCGCTCATGCGCTATACACACGTCGATCCCGAAGCGAGAACTATCCGGGTCGGGGGAGGCTGCACCTGGGCAGATATCGACCACGCCACCCATGCTTTTGGCCTGGCAGTGCCTGCCGGGATTATTTCCACAACTGGTGTGGGCGGACTGACGTTGGGCGGAGGGCTGGGACACCTGACTCGCCAATGTGGCCTCACCATCGATAATCTGATCGCCGCTGACGTAGTGCTGGCGGATGGACGATTGGTGACGGCTAACGAGCAGCATCACGCGGACCTTTTGTGGGCTTTGCGCGGTGGCGGCGGCAACTTCGGAGTCGTCACCTCGTTCGTCTTCAAGGCCCATCCAATCCATACAGACTACGCCGGTCCCATGCTTTGGGAGTTGGAACGAGCCTCTGAGGTGATGAAGTGGTATCGGAAGTTCATCACACAGGCACCCGCCGATCTCAACGGGTTCTTCGCCTTTCTGGTCGTGCCTCCTGGACCGCCTTTTCCTGAGCGACTCCACAACAAGAACATGTGCGGGATAGTGTGGTGCTACACCGGGCCTATGGAGAAGGCTGAGGAAGTATTTCAACCAATCCGAGAGACGCTGAAACCAACTCTGGACCTCGTCGGCCCTCTCCCGCATCCGGTGCTCCAGAGCATGTTCGATCCGCTTTACCCGTCAGGACTTCAGCAGTACTGGAAAGCCGATTTCGTAAACGAGCTAAGCGATGAAGCAATTCAGCGCCATCTCAAACACGGCTCTCAAGTGCCGACGATGCAATCGACCATGCATCTCTATCCCATCAACGGCGTCGCGCACAATGCAGGTAATCACGACACGGCATGGAGCTACCGAGATGCCACCTGGGCCGAGGTGATCCTGGGAGCCGATCCCGATCCAGCGAATAATAGCCGCATCATAGACTGGACCAGACGATACTGGGAAGATCTGCACGCTTATTCGGCAGGCGGAGCCTACGTCAATTTTATGATGGATGAGGGTGAGGACCGCGTTAAAGCTTCTTATCGCGACAACTACCCACGTCTGGCAGCCATCAAGAGCAAGTACGATCCAGCGAATTTCTTTCGCGTCAATCAGAACATCAAACCTCGTGCGTAAGAATGATACAGGTATATTTAGGTAGACCATCAGGCAGCGGCAACTTCTTGTCAGCTGCTGCCTGTTCCTTGCCCACACTACACAACAACTTTTTCGCACCTGCAAAGACTCGGAGCTGAGTTTGCCATTCGTCCCCCTTTCTGGATATCACCGAAACTTCTGCCGCTGGAGACATCTAACTTGAGACAAGGGGAGAAGGAGGACGGGTGGTCTCCTCTCGGTTGTTGCCAAAAGTATATCATATATGATATACTTTTGGCATGGATAGAACGATAGTGGTCCAACTGAAACCGACGCCAGAGCAAGCTCGTCTCTTGCATCGCACGTTACAGGAACATACGGCGTGCTTCAATGTGGTTTGCACCGAAGGCTTTACTCATAAGTACAGTAATGGCATTGAGCTGCATAAGGCAACATACTACGATCTGAGACGATTGTACCCTGATCTTCCTGCACAGTTGGTGTGTGCCGCACGCGTCAAGGCGACGGAAGCCGTCAAATCCGCCCTGACATGGCAGAAGAAGAAAGAGCAATCTTTCCCCAAGAAGGTTGCCAAAGCTCGTAAGCAAGGCAAGCCCAATCCGGTCTTCAAGCCAGTAAAGTGTCCACAGTCTGTGTGTTGCTGTATTCGCTACGATCAACGTTCATTCTGGCTCAAATGGGATACTTCTGTTGTAAGCCTTGCTACTTCTGAGGGGCGGACACAACTTAACTTTATTATCCCTGCTTATTCACAAAAATATGCTGGCAATAAGGTCTGCTCTGCAGACCTGTGCTACCGCAAGGGACGCTTTCTCTTGCATGTCGTGGTTGCTATTTCTGGAACTGTCGTCTCCCCTTCTCAAAACATAATTGGCGTTGACCTGGGACTCAATCGTCCTGCCGTCACTTCCAATCGTCTCTTCTTGGGAGAGAAGCGATGGAAAGAACAAGAACGGCGCATCTTCCGACTCCGTAGAAAACTGCAATCGAAAGGCACGAAATCTGCTAAAAGGCACCTGAAAATACTTTCAGGCAAACGGTTTCGGCAGAGAAGAGATCACGATCACGTCCTTTCTAAACGCATTGTGCAGCATGCTATCCCTGGTCGCACCATCGTGCTTGAAAACTTGAAAGACATTCGAGAGACGAGCAAGATCAGGAAAAAGACAGAGACGAAACGCCGTCTGCACTCATGGTCGTTTGCCCAACTCTTCGGCTTTGTGGATTACAAAGCGGCTGAGCGTGGTATGCGTGTGGAGAAGATTGATCCGCGCCACACGTCACAAACGTGTTCTCGTTGTGGGCATCAAGTCCGTAACAATCGGCGCTCGCAAAGTCTGTTCAAGTGTCGTCGCTGCTCTTACACACTCAATGCGGACTTGAATGCAGCCTATAACATCAGAGACAAATACCTTGCTTGTCTTGCTCAGGATGGTACACCTCTCCTGAGTGGGCCGCCCTGTCAAGCGGCCTCTCGTCTCGACTCTTCGCAGTCAGGGACAAGCCCCTGTCGTAGAGACATGGGACACTTGACAAAAGAGAAATAACTTTAGATGCCAACATAATCGGCATACTGAACAGAAGGGTTACTAAAATATGAAAGATTGGAACAGACAGGTTATTGATGAATTTCATGCCAATGGAGGCAAGGTTGGCGGACCGTTCGAGGGCGCACCCTTGCTGCTACTAACAACTACTGGAGCTAAAAGCGGTAAGAAGTATACAACCCCATTGATGTATCTGCCCGATGGCGACCAGATGTTAATATTCGCCTCCAAAGGTGGCGCACCCACTAACCCCAGTTGGTATCATAATCTGGTGGCTCATCCCGACGCCACTGTAGAAGTTGGCACCAAGACATTTGATGTCATCGCCAGCGTCGTGACCGGTGAGGAGCGGGATCGGCTCTATGCCGAACAATCCAGACGCTACCCTAACTTCGCCGAATACCAGGAGAAGACCACGCGCCGTATTCCGGTAATCGCGCTCAAACGCAGAAACGCCTGAGCACAGGCAGTTGAAATGTGCTCCATTGACAGCACATTTCAACTGCTTATTGCATCCACATCTATGTCATGACGAAACTACTCGTAGCGCAACACCTCTAGCGGGCGCACGCGTACCGATCCCCAGGCAACCAGCGCGGCAGTCAGCATCGCCAGCAATGCAGAACCGACGATCAGTTCCAGCGCAACGGAACCATCAACACCAAATTGAGACTTGAAGACATACGTACCGAGCAGGCTGGTTGCCAGCGTCACCAGCAGCATCGCCAGTAACGCACCAGTGCCGCCAACCAGACCATTCTCAATCAAGACCTCGCTCAGAATCGAGCCACTGGTATAGCCAACCGACTTGAGAATGCCCAGTTCGCGCCTGCGCTCCAGCATCGCTAAGGCCACCGCGTTGGCAATGATAATCAGACCTGCCAGCAGCGAGAGCGAAGCAATCGTTGTCAGCGTCAACAAGACATCGCTGAGCAACTGATCGATAATATCGCTAATGTTTGCCAGATTCAGCACAAAAGCGTTGGGCACGGCGTTGCCAATCACATCAATCGCATTGTTGAGCTTATTGGGATCGATCCTCATATAGAAGATTGACTGATCGATGCCCGCAGGGGCAAGAGCCTTCGCCGTATCGCTCGTGCCCAGCAGCGGATAGATATTGCTCTCAAGGCTGAGCGGGCGATAGACACCAACGACAGTGACCGTCCTGGTGGTCACACGATCCAGACCTGCTAGCATCACGGTATCGCCCACTTTCAAATGCAAGGGAGCAAGATTGGCAAGCTGGAAGGCAATCAGGATATGATCGGTTCCGGCATCGCTGGCATCAAGATTGCGCCCGGCCACGATGCGGATATCCTGTGTGCTGGGAAACTGGTTATTGCCCACATCATACCCTTCAATGCCGCTCAAAAAGTACAGCGTCCCACCCCGGCCCAGCGATGTCGCCGAAGGATTCCCCCTACCCGTCGGTAAAAGGGTGCTTATAGGCTGATTGTTGAC
>DASTZT010000513.1:0-3747 GCA_035764225.1 Ktedonobacteraceae bacterium | reverse complement strand
TACATGGATGTAAAACGTTACTTGCACGGAAGCATGTTGATCACCCTTTCTTTCCTTCTGGCCCTCGTAGGAACACTCTTCTTGCAAACGCGTCCTGCCAGTGCAGCCGTTACGCTGATTCAGCTTAGTAGCGATCCCTTTACCAATGCAACGAGTCAGCATATGACAGAGGTTGAGCCTGATAATTTCGCTTTTGGCTCAACTATCGTATCAGCATTCCAGGTGGGACGTATTGCCGGTGGCGGGAGCGCCGATATCGGTTGGGCGACCTCCAGTGACAATGGTGTCACCTGGACGCACGGTTTTTTGCCTGGGACTACAACATTTGCCACTCCTGCTGGTACCTTTACAGGCATTAGTGATCCCAGCGTAGCCTTCGATGCAGCTCATAACGTCTGGCTCATTGCCAGCCTGGGGATTACCAGTTCGAACAGTGAGGTTCTGGTGGCCAGCCGTTCAACCGATGGTGGGCTGACCTGGTCCAACCCGATTACCGTGGCTACTGGAGGACTGGATAAGAACTGGATTGTTTGTGACAATACGAGCACCAGCGCTTTCTTTGGGCACTGCTATACCGAGTGGGATCGGACCAGCTCCAGTAACTTGTTGCAGATGAGTACTTCGACAAACGGAGGACTGACCTGGGGAGCAGCCAGGGCCACAGCAGGCAACAATCGTGGTCTGGGAGGACAGCCGTTGGTGCAACCCGGTGGAACGGTGATTGTGCCCTATCTCAGCTCATCTAACCGTATTAGTGCCTTCAGGTCCACCAATGGCGGAACAAGCTGGAGTTCTGCGGTGACGGTTTCCACTGCCACCGATCATGCCATCTCTGGCTTACGTGCGGAGCCGCTGCCATCGGCTGAAATCGATGGAGCGGGGAAAGTCTATGTCGTCTGGCAGGACTGCCGCTTTGAAGCAAATTGTACCGCCAATGATATTGTGATGAGCACCTCGACCAATGGCACGACCTGGACAGCGGTGACGCGTATCCCGACCGATGCTGTCGGCAGCGGGATCGATCACGTTATTCCGGGGATCGCGGTTGATAAGTCCACCTCCGGGAGCACCACGCATATCGGATTAACCTTCTACTTCTGTTCGAGCACCTGTCAGCTCAGCGTTGGCTTTGTTTCTTCGACCAATGGTGGGGCAACCTGGTCGGCAAAAACAACGCTTACCAGCACGCCGATGGATTTGACCTGGCTTGCCAATACCACACAGGGACGTATGGTTGGCGATTACATCTCAACGACCTTCGCCAATGGCAACGCCTTCCCAGTTTTCGCCGTCGCAACAGCTCCTTCTGGCAGTGTGTTCAACGAGGCGATGTTTACGGTGAGTGCGGGTCTTACCATCACCAGTGGCACGCGCCCGGCAACGAGCGATCACGTTCTGAGTGCCGCCACACCCACACTAGTTTCAGGTAACAGGCATTAGAGATTAGAACGAGAACTGTACCTCTTCAGAAAAAAGATCGGGGAGCTATTTGCCTCCCCGGTCTTTCTTCTCCGCTAGTTCGAAGAAGGGAAAAATAGATTTTCTCTGTTTAAGTGTATGGTCGCTTCGGACGTACCGACACGCCCTGGCACTGCTAATTGAACCTGGACATCAAAGAGCGTACGCTATTGACGTAACGCCAGTTGAAAATACCACGGTGGATGACGTTCCATCCCCCTTCATTGTAGGCGCTAATCACTTGTGTGATATTGCCGTGAAAGCCGTTCCATAGGGTGCGTAGATAGATGGCTCCCAGTTCAATATTATCCGCCAGCTTATAAGGATCATGGCGGACCCGTGTCATAATATTGAGGCCCATAGCCGTGTACGGCATGATTTGCATCACGCCAATGCCACCGTCTCGTGAAATAACATGCTGATTCCAGCCGCTCTCTTGCCATGCGATTGCTTCTAGCAGATTAGCAGGCAAACCGTAGCGGGCGGCAGCGCGATGGAGTAGGTCGGTAACCTGCCCACGCGTGGACCAATCCAATGCCTGGTAATCATACCAGCGAACATAGCCATTAGATAACAGGCCGCTACTGGCTGTGCCCGATACGCTCGTGCTGCTAGAAGTACGAGAACTAGCGTTAGAGCCATAAGGAACGCATAGGCTCTGGCCCGTGAAGATCAGGTTAACATTGCGAATGTAATTCGCGCGTACCAGTGTCGCGACGGTTGTTCGATAAGCGTACGCGATACGACTCAAGGTATCGCCACTATGGACCTTATACCAGTTACAGCTATTGCCGGGTCCAGGATTGGCCGCCTGTGCCTCTGGTGTAGATTGAGAAACTGCTGCAGAACCTAACAACAGGACAACAGTAACTACTAGCAGCATGCCCTGTTTGAAAAAAGGCGATTGTAGAAGGTGATAGGTTTTATTGCTACTACAACCGCTTACATTTTGGGGGGCTGTTGTGGTAAATCCCTGTATCCGTGTATTCTCCATATTTATGCTTCTCCTCTCTTATGCCACTATATCCCCCCCATAAATAAGAGAATGCGCATACAGAAATGTCTTTGCCTCTATTCCCATTGGGCGCTCTGTCATGCTTGACTACGCTCTGGGTGCATGCTACAGTGTAAGTGCAAGATCATTGTGGGATACAAAGGACAGGAATTTATTCATGAAAACGGATGCCCTTCCCAGCGCGACAGTCGAGGAATATTTAGAGACCATTTATAATATGACTATGGAGGATGAGACCGTTATCGGGGCGCGTCTGGCGGAGAGATTTAATGTTTCTCCTCCAACTGTTACTGAGATGCTCAAGCGGCTGGTGAAGCAAGGGTATATCGAGATGAATAATAAGCGGCATGTGACGCTGACCGAAGCGGGTATCCAGGCGGCGGAAGGCGTATTACGGCGGCATCGGCTGACAGAGCGTTTTCTCGTAGATATGTTGGGAATGCAGTGGCATGAAGTCCATGAAGAAGCCTGTCGCCTGGAACACTTTATCTCAGGAGCCGTAGAGGCGCGCGTCATTGCCAGCTTGAATCATCCAACGACCTGCCCACATGGCAATCCGATTCCCGGTATGGTGCCAAACGCGCGCAATTACCTTAAAGATCATCATGCCGTTCGTCTTTCGACCATCCCGCCAGGAAGTACCGCAAAGATCTTCTGTATTTCTGAAGTGGTGGAGGATGAAGAGGCGCTGATTTTCTATTTGCATCAAAAAGGGCTGACACCCGGCACTCAGTTGCTGGTAGTAGAACAGCAAAGCATCTCTGCTGAAGACTCCTTTGAAAGTGTAAAGCTGCAAGTCGAAAGCCATGAAGTATGCATTGACATGGCTTCCTCTGCCAAAATCTGGGTCACTTCCTGATAGCTGAAACTCATCAAAAGTAATTCTCACCCTTGACATCAAATATTAGGGCGTGCTAATATCTGACTAGATAAGTTGGAATTACATATGTGGCGAGAGCCACATACTATTTTAGTTTGGTGAGAAAGCGTAAATACTGATGCTAGCGACATTTATTCTTTTTTTGCGCGAAGGCATAGAAGCCTCTCTTATCGTGAGTATTCTTTTCGCCGCCCTTCATCAACTTGAGCAGACGAAGCAAGCGCGTGCCGTCTGGATGGGCGTGGTGCTAGCAGTACTGGGGTCGCTGGCAGGAGGACTTGCCATTTACTTCACGGTCCATGAATATAGCGATACGAGATTCCAGACTATTTTTGAAACTGGTACCTATATCGTGGCGGTTATTTTATTAACGACGATGACGTTTTGGATGCAG
>DASTZT010000512.1:0-2220 GCA_035764225.1 Ktedonobacteraceae bacterium | reverse complement strand
GCTCATGTTATCCTCGATCTCCTGGCTATTCCTCAATGTGAACAGTCACATACTCTGGGAATGGCTGAATGTGTGTCAGATCGTTTTCAAAAACAACCAGGTCCCCGGCGCGATCAACCTCTTTGAAGCCACCAAATTTGTAGGTGATGTACATCATGCGGTTGCGATCCGTCTCCAGGAAGTCTGCCTGCAAACGCACATTGGCCTGTTTGGCCTGCTGCATAATGTAGTTAATCAAAATGGTGCCGACGCCTCTGGACATCACGCGGCAGGACATCAAGAGAAGCTTGATCGTCCAGGTATGTTCATTGCAATCGACGAGGGCCAGCCCGATCTTGCCATACGCCCCGTATTTATCCTTCAGGTCCGCGACCAGTAAACGATGCTGCGGAGATTGCCGGATCTGGTTCAGCTCCTCATACGAGTAGGTGCGCCCGGTCGTATTGAGCTGGTGCGTGCGAACTGTCAGTTCTTCGGCCCGCTGTAAATCGGCCTCGCGCGCGGGCGCAATGGTGAACTCCATTTCCAGGGTTGCCAGGAACTCTTCATTTGAGCCGCTGAACTCTTTTTCCGCTTTCCCTCGCTCGATATCGCTCTGATACATAAGTCTGCGCATCCGCGAATCATCGGTGATAAAACGTGGATTCATCTCCGGCATAGCAAGCATTGTGTTGATATCGGCGCTATCAATGCAGAGAACTTCCGGCAACGAGAAAGCGACCTCCTCGCGCTCGAATGGCTGATCATCGACAAAAGCCAGGGTATCCAGACCAATATTGATAGACTTGGCAATAGCTTTTACAGAAGAGGACTTCGGGTTCCAGTGGATCTGAGGATAGAGAAAGTATTGCTGAATCCCCAGTTGCTCCAGTTTGCCCATCGCTGTTGCGTAGTCGTTCTTGCTGGCAATGGAGTTAAGGATGCCCCGACTGTCCAGCGTTTTGATGACCTCAAGCACATCTGGGCGTAGTGTGACGTGCTCGTCTTCGAGCAGCACGTTGTCCCATAAGGTGTTATCGAGATCCCACACCACGCACTTAATTGATTGCTTCTTCGTTTTCAGAGCAACCTGCTCAGTAAGTTCATTCAACATACCAGGGTCCTTTCTTGCCCGGATGGAAGATGGCCGTGCGCCACTCGTTATTGCTGATAGCCCGACATGGCGATGTTGATCTGCTGGATTTGCGTGCTCCCCTCGATGACCTCCATGATCTTCGCGTCCCGCAGGTAACGCTGGACCGGGTATTCACCGCTACACCCCAGCGCGCCATGGATCTGCACCGCGTCGTTTGCCGCTTTCACCGCCGTTGTCGACGCAAAGTACTTGGCGATAAAGGTCTCCATCAGGGTTGTAGGATCGCCAATATCCTTGAGGTAACCCGCGTGATTGCAGAGCAGACGAGCCGCTTTGACACTGGTGATCATTTCTGTGATCATCTGCCGAATGAGTTGGTGCTCTTTGAGCAAAACGCCATACTGCTTGCGCGTACTGGTAAAGGCCAGGCTGGCATCCAGGCAGGCTTGTATAATGCCCACGCTGCCGCAGGCCACGCTGTATCTGCCGATATCCAGGGCTGAAGTCGCGATCGAAGCCAGGCCGAAGCCAATGCCTCCGACAAGATTCTCTTTCGGGACGCTACAATCCTGGAAGTGGAGTTCGGCCAGCATAGATGCTTTGGTCCCAAGCATGCCGTGAATAGGCGTGGTTGAAAAGCCTGGCGTGTCACGTTCAACCAGGAAGGCGGAAATTTTTCCGTCAACCTGGGCAAACACTAAGAACACATCGGCAATCTGGCCATAGGTGATCCACTTTTTACGACCCTGCAAGATATACTGGTCGCCGCGCGGAGTGGCGGTCGTTTCAACACTTTTCGCGTCGCTGCCGACGTTTGGTTCGCTCAAGGCGAACGCGCCGATGCGCTCGCCGCTGGCCAGGAGGGGGAGCCACCTGGTTTTGAGTTGTTTGCTCCCCCATTTCTGGATCGCATACGAAACCATGCTATGGACGGTGAGCAGGCTGCGCAGAGAAGAGCAGCCGTAGCCGATCTCCTCATGCAGAATGCCTAGCGTGACCATATCCATGCCTCCACCTCCCCACTCCTCGGACACGATCGCGCCCAGGAAGCCCTGTTGCGCCATTTTCTCGATAAGCGCGCGCGGTGTGCGTTCCTCCTGGTCAAACTGATCGGCGTAAGGAACAATCTCTGCGCGGGCGAACGC
>DASTZT010000511.1:0-5869 GCA_035764225.1 Ktedonobacteraceae bacterium | reverse complement strand
GCCTGTCCTTCCCGCTCTGTATTCTCGCACTGTTCTGACGCTGAGATCGTCCTATGAGGCACCCAGGCAATAAATTAGACGCGATAGAATCGAGTCGGTACGAAGAGCGAGACAACCGTTGTTGTGCCGAAGGAAGACAGCACACAGCATCCAGAGCGGGAAGGACAGGCAATGAATTGGACGCGCTAAAGCTGGTCGGTACGAAGAGCGAGACAACCGTTGTTGTGCCGAAGGAGGTACGAAAGACAAATCTCCTACCACTTTACGCTTTTTTTACAAGAAGGATGCAATTCGTTATAGTGTGTGATAAACTCAGGTTGAGGCAGAAGTCCGACAAGGGGGGTTTTGATAATGAGATGCATACGCTGTGGTATGCCACTGTCGCCATCACATACACATTGTGCAAGGTGCGGAACGGCTGTTAAAGCAGCAGACGCGCAAGGTTCTGGTCAGAATCAGGTTCCTGAAAACAGATATGGTGCTGCAGGCGCAAATGTTGGCGTAGGGGTCAATCAGCCCGCATGGGGCCAACAGGCTCCCGCCACTCCATGGAATACGCCGCAGATGCCTTTTACGCCACCAATGTCTTCACCCCCCTATCAGCAGAACAATAATAATCTGCCACAGCAGGTGCCGTTTCCGCAGATGACTCCACCCCCAGGAGCGCCTGCTACGAATGTACCTCATCCCTGGCAACAGCAGCAGCAAACAATGCAGGGGTGGCCTTCCGCTTCCCCTGTAATGAATCCATCATCGCAGACGCCGTCCCCTCAGCCATACGTTCCTCAACCTGCGTCAATGCCAGTCAGGCCGCAGCCGTTTGTACGCCCTATTGCGCCGCAAAGTACGAGAAAACGTAGCAAAGCGAGCCAGGGCTTTATCATCGCGGCCCTTTGCGTCCTGACCGGAGGATTGATTCTGGTGTTTGTCTACGTGATGTCATTAGGTTTGCCTACGAATACGCCAGGAATCACCGCTCAAAGCAAAGCTCAACCTACTGCTGTGACAAAAAATGTTACGCCTACTCCATCGCCAGATACCACAGCATCGCCGACACCCGTGGCATCGCCGACACCAACGTATCCAGGGCAACAATACATTGACAATGCCCAGATGGCGAGCCAGGTAAATACCAGATCGGCGCTTCCTATGGTGCAAACCACCGACTTTAAGGTAGGCCAGCAAGTTTTTGTCACTTTTGCGCTCCATCCAAGCGGACATCCTGGAGCAGTCTGCCTGCTCTGGTATTTCAATAATAAGCAATACACTCATTTTGAATTCTTTGTGAATGGTGTTTCATCACCTGCGTACTCGTATACTTTTGCAAATGCTGCCGGTCCGGCCTATGTGGAGGTTTACTGGGCAAGCTCAACGGCATGTACCGATAAAATTCTGGCGCAACATGTCGATTTTACCGTGAGCGCGTAAAAAAGTTGTAGCATCTACCCAACAATAGAAAAACATGATATAGTAAGCTAAATCTGTACCTTAGCAGATAAAAGTGGTAAGCTTTGTATATTGTATCATCCATCGCATATTCAAATGTATTAGTTAATGCTATGTGCTATCAGGAGGTTTTTTCATGAATTGCAGTTCCTGTGGTACGGCCATTGCGCCCGGCGTCAGTTATTGCCCTTCTTGTGGCGTACCCACGCCTTATTACACATCTTCGCAAGGCTCAACGCCTTATAACCCAACTGTGGCCGCCTCCCCTTATAGTGGTCCTTCAGGTGGTCAGCAGATGCCTCCAACCGAGTATGGGACGCCAGGAGGGTATCCCTCATCGCAGCCACAAGATCCTTACCAAAGCTATAACGCACCGCCACCACAGAATCCATATGGCGCTCCGGCAAACGCTCAGACACCTCCTGCTTATAACTATGGCAATCCGTCGGCGTTCCCAGCTCAGGGCTATGCTCCAGGGATGCAGCCCGGTATGTATGGAACGGTGCCTCCCAAACGTCGTAGCAACGTTGGCATTATCCTGGGCGTGATTGGCGCTATCGTTGTGCTCGCATGCGTAGGGAGCATCGTGGCGGCGGCAGCGTTGTTCAAGAGTCCAAATACGACGACGACCACGACGATTATTACGCCGACCACCAGCAATCAAAACCCGTCGAACGGCGTCAGCCCCTCCGGTCAGCCGATTTCTCCTGATGCCGCGGCCATTATTACCAATGCGCTGACAACGTCAGCCATTGATAACAATTATGCGCCGACGCATCTCACCAGCACGTTTACTCCTGGGGAGAAAGTCTATGTCACCTTCGATATCGATTCAAAGGGTAGCCCAGGCTGTAGCATCGCCAAATGGTACGATAATAATCAATTGGTTGACACCAGTCCCCTGAAGCATAGCCCGGAAAATCAGGTGGCCTATTTTTCGCTGCAATATGATGCGGCGACGCAAGGGGCTGTCGAGCTATACTGGACGACGGACACGAATTGCACAGGAGGCCAACTGGCCCAGGTGGTGAAATTCACCGTCGGCTCTCAGGCGAGCACTGGTGGTATGATGGCCCACAGCACAAGCCCGATGGTAGCGATTGTGCCTGAGTTGCAATAGTAGTGATTAAGCCTCACAAGAACAGGTGGAGAGGAGATCGCTAGATCTCCTCTAACCGGGCGTTCTGTAAAATCTCAGCCAGTTTCCCCTTCTCAGCTTCCGTAAGTGGCAGCAATGGTTGGCGAGGCTTGCCTCCATAACCGACCACTAGCTCAAGAGCAGCTTTCAGGCCAGGAACGCTATATTTTGTGGTGACGGCGGCATTGGGTGGGATAATGCGTGCCTGGAGCTTGCGAGCAGCTTCAAGTTGTCCCTCTTCGAAGAGCGTTTGTAGCCGACAGGTTGCGCGTGGATAGATGTTAGCCAGGGCGGAGACGGTTCCAACGGCACCGACGGCGAGCGCAGGCAAAAGAAAACCCGCATTGCCAGCGAACACACGGAACGATGAAGGGACGGCAGCGACAACCTCCGAGAGTTTGGCGATATTGCCCGCGCTGTCCTTGACGCCGATGATCTGCGGGTGTTGTGCCAGCGTGCAGATAGTGGCGGCATCAAGATCAAGTCCGGCAGCGCTGCCAGGCATATTGTAGAGGAGGACGGGCAGAGGGCTGCTATCGGCCACAGCGTGATAGTGTGCGATCAGCGCCTGGTTGTCCATGCGACCACGATAATAAAAGGGTGGCAGGACTAGCGCGACATCAGCACCACTGCGAGCCGCCTGCCGACAATAGGCGATGGTTGTACGGGTTGATTGAGCGCCACAGCCCGCGATAATGGGCATGGTAATGCCAAGCTTTGTGACAACCTCCCGCGCCGTCATAATCACTTGCGTGCGTTCATCACCGCTAAGATGGACAGCTTCGCCGTTTGTACCCATCAGTACATAACCAGCAATGCCGCTATTCGCGAGACGCTCCATATGCCGACGCAAGGTGTTAAGGTCAAGTTCCTCCTGGTCATCAAAAAAAGTTGGGAGCGGAGGATAAATGCCGCCGGGTAACGTATTAAGCATGTTGTTTCTCCTGCCTGTGCTAATGTGACAAGAAATTGTAAAACTGACGCATTATAGCATATCATCTTGCCTGCACTGAATGATGCTCCTGTTGGACTGCTATTCCAGCAAAATATTGCTACAACAACTGGAGATGTTTGTGACATGTTTCACAGATAGACTGTGCCACTAAGCATAGTATCTCTTTCAAGGGGGCGTTATACTATCAACAAATATTGATGAGCAATGGATATTCATAAAATTACGTCGATAAAGGAGCAAAAATATGAACCAGACACTGGTGAAGCATGTACGGCTGTTGGTTGTGAGCGTATGTAGTCTCTTTATCATGGTGTTGTTTACGGCTTGTAGTGGGACGCTGATTGGTTCCCCCGGACCCAATGGAAGCACCCAGGTGACAGGTTCTATTGTTTCGACGAATCCTCAGACCCATAGCGTAGTTCTTAATGTCAATGGCCAGCAAGTTACCGTCAGTGGGTTGACGGATGCGCAGGTACAGGCATTACAAACTCAGGCTGGCAAGCAATTTACTATCCAGGTCACTCAGGCTGGAACTAATACTTATTCTATCAACACTGGTACTGATCCTCAAGAAGATGACAACGGAACTCCTGGCATCACGGCACAAGATACCCCTGAAGCGAACGAGCCAGGCTCCATCGAATATATCGGATCGGTGCAGAGTTCAGCCAACGGCAACATTACGGTACGCATGCCTGATGGGCAGTCGCTCCAGATGAACATTGTGAATGGTCAGAGCGATCTGGGCGATTCGAACGGTATCATTCCCGGTGTGGGGCAGCTGGTTCAGGTGAAGGCGACGGCAAACCCCGATGGCAGTTTTATGCTCTCTAAACTAGATATTCCTAAGGCCGATGATATCCAGGAGCAGAATATCGTCTCCTATCAGGGAATCACAACTAGCGCGGTTGGCCCAGACCATAAACTCAATTTTAAAGTGGGCAACAAGAGTTTTAGCTACCAGATCGGCGTTGGAGCGGACCTGAAAGATTTTGCCAACAATGCGCAATCCATTGGCAATAATATGACGGTAAAAGTAAAAGTCGTATTCAATGGCTCTACCGGCTCAGCTATGAGCGTTGATAATGCGAATAGCTAAGACCATAACGCAAGGGCATCTCGCAAGAGATGTCCTTTTTCGGTTTTTCGCTCAACGCAAGAGGGCAAAAGCCATAACGCCTAAAGTAATCACAAAGATAATAGCGATGCCAAGCCATATTTTGCGCCTCAACGCTGCCTGCTGTGCAGCTTGCAGGCGCAATGCCTGTACGCGGCTATCCTCGGCAGGGCACCAGCGCGCGGTTCCACAATAGGGGCAGAGCGGGAAAAGCTCGTAGGGCGGACACATACCTGTGCCGTTGCCCTTGTGGTCTTTACCATAGCTATGCAAGCCGATTTCGTAACGAATCTGCTCGCTTTCAAACACAGCGCAACAATGGACGCAGCGCAAAAGCAGGTATTCAGACCAGTCTGCCGCCTGGCATTTGGGACAGAAAAAAGGGAGTCCAGCCTGTGTGGTACGTGAGTTGGCAGATGAAGGTTTCCAATGGTGATGGCAGCGATGGCAGTAGTAGTTGCCATCAGCAGCCTGAGGCGCAACTCCACGCAACAAGCCCTCTTCAAGTAAGGTTCTGGCCTCGGAGGGCGAAAGCGTATAGGCGATATCTATCAGATCAATCTGGACCGATTGACCAGCGCGGAAATCGGGAAAGTCGTAATGGCGCTGGCGATCCCGCCGTGCTCCTGGCGAGACAACCGAACCAGCTCGCCTGCTTGCCGTTGCGCCACTGCGCCCGCCTGTATTTGGCATATTGGCGCTATAATATCTCTGACCGGAGCGTACATGTTCCGCATGCTGTACATCATATTGTTTGCGAGCCGCAGGATCATTCAACGTTTGATAAGCCTGGAGCAGCTCTCGCATCCGCTCGTGCGCATCCTCCCCCTTATAAACATCGGGGTGATATTGCAATGCAAGCTTTTTGAAGGCGGCTTTGATGGCGTCAGACGACGCTGCTGGCGTGACGCCCAATGCTGCATAATAATCGACAAAACTATTCATGTGCATCCAATAAAGCTGGTATGGGACAAACCAGGAGATAACCCATCAAAAAACGTGCTTACGGCCATGTGCTGCAAATACACCGATGATCCATCTACCAAATAGACGAATAAACCCACAAAAAGGTTGTATTATGCGGCTTTAAAAGCACAAGAGTACCAGATTTGAGCGAAATGTCTCTGCTCAGGAGCAGTAAAGCCTCTGGTCATGACAAAAGTTGCTTGCCATACTAGCGTTGCACCAGTGGGCGTTGCGCTTCCTGCATATG
>DASTZT010000510.1:0-9097 GCA_035764225.1 Ktedonobacteraceae bacterium | reverse complement strand
AGGATACTGAAAGACGAAGGTCAATCAGAGCGAGCACAGCAGGGACAGTATAGTTGCAGAGGGCACGATCCGCACGAGGATACTGAAAGTTCTGAGCAAATAGCATTTGCAACAGTCTATGTGACGGTCGTAGAGGGGACGATTTGGGGGATTGGAAGATGTTAGAATGTCTCTGGACCCGCACCAGGGCAAGCGCAAGGCCCCCGCATCCCCGCCAACCCGACCCCTTGCCCCTACCAACCCCACCATCCGTCCCACCTTCGTCGAGATCGTTCCATGATGATTTTTTTGGGGATGACAGATCGTGGGGAAACGGTAGGGGCAAGGGGAGGAGCAGAACTTACAAGGGTAGGTTTTTTGGGGACCAAAACGTTGAGAACCCGCTTGGCAAGCGCGTGAAAGGGGATCTCCACACCGTGTGTGAAAAAGCTTCTCCCCTGGCTTCCCAGGCTGATCTTCCTGAAAAACCTACCCTTGTAAGACCAACCCGACCCCTTGCCCCTACCAAACCCACTATCCGTCCCACCTTCGTCGAGATCGTTCCATGATGATTTTTTTGGGGATGACAGATCGTGGGGAAACGGTAGGGGCAAGGGGAGGAGCGGAAAGGGGCGGGGGCCTTGCGCTTGCCCTGACAATTCCCCACAACTTTTTTGGAGCGCTTGGCAAGTGGATTGCCACAGCAGAGGCGAGAGAATGCTCCGCTCTTGCGACCAGCTTTGCTGGCTGGTTCACAGAATCGTCCCTCGACTTGTGGGGAATTGTCAGGCGCTTGCCCTGACTTGCTTGCCCTAAGATTGGAGATGCAGCTTCCACGAGTAGCGGTGTTGACATCGATCTTTGCCAATTATATACTGGTTTAAACGTGGGAGCCGAGCTTCAGGCAATGCGTTTATTCCAGAATAACGCTGATTTGGCGAAAGACGACCGTCTATGTATACACGCGCTGCAACCGCAACTACGCCTGCTCTGATTATCTACCTCATTGATGCCAGTGATTCAATGAACGAACTGTGTGGCGAGACGACGAAAATTGCACTGGTCAATAAGGCGCTTTATGATGTGGTGAAGGATATGGTGCGGCGCTCGATCCGCGATGGCATCCCCCAGAGCCGCTATAAGCTGGCGCTTTTTGCCTATAGTTCCAGGGTGATTGATGTCCTGAGTGGCATCCGCGATTTGCCCGAATTGGTGCGTCAGGGGATGCCGGAGATTAGCGCGGGAGGTATGACGGATACGGCAGGCGCTTTTGCTGCCGCCGAAAAACTTCTGCTCACCCATATCAGCGACTTCCGGCGTTGTCCTGCCCCGCTGGTCTGCCATCTTACCGACGGCAAATTATCGACTATCGATCCCACGCCTTTCGTCCGCCGTATTCAGGCGATGAGCGTTGATGATGGCACCGTGCTGGTGGAAAACGTCTATGTCGGAGATCGGATGTTGCGCAAGAGAGTGCGGGACTGGCACCGTTGGGGGGGAGTTATGCGGGAAAACGATCTGGTGGATGAGTACGCTCGCTTCCTCTATCACCTCTCATCACCCCTGCCGGAGACCTATCGGCAGAATATCAACGGTCACGGCTATGCTTTGCAGGAAGGCGCAGCCCTGTTCTTTCCGGGCCTGCATAGCGATCTGATCCGTTTAGCTTTCTCTGCTTCGGCGGCTACCCAATTGAAGTAGCATCCACCGATAGCGCGTTGGTCTGGATGTCATATTGTTGAGGAAGGATGGATGATCGGTGTCAGATTTTCGCCCACATCTTGCGATGAAGCTGAATATCGGCGCGTCCCAGTTCTCCTTTGTGCCGCACCCTCTTTTCCCTGATGATAAAAACGAGGTGTTTGCCACCGAGGGCGGAGAGGCGATGGTCTATCAATTGTGTGAGGTCGCGAGCGGCAAGCTCTGGGCGTTGAAAGTAAGCAAGGCGCATTTTCGCGGCAAACATATTCTGCGTTCGACGAATGCGCTGGCTCCTTATGCCCATCTGCCCGGATTGACCCTGGGCAAACGCGTCTGCTTCACCAGAGCAACGCACCCCGCGCTCATTGCCGCGCACCCTGGCCTGGAATATGCCGTGTTGATGCCCTGGATAAGCGGGCCGAGCTGGGCGGGCTTGCTGGCGAACCGTTCCGCCAACGCCAGCACTGAAAGCTATACGCCACAGGCCGCGATGAAACTGGCAATCGCGATGGCCCAGGTGCTCTGGGATTTAGAGGCCCATTCGCTGGCTCACACCGATATCGCTGGCAGCAATGTCATTCTGATGCCCGGTTTCAATCAGGTCGAACTGCTCGATCTGGAAAATCTCTATATGCCCAATAGCCCCGTGCCGCGACAGTGCAGCCAGGGCACTCCCGGCTACCAGCATCGTTCTCTGGATCGCAATGGCTATTGGCGGCCCGATGGAGACCGTTTTTCGGGCGCGATCATCATTACCGAGATGCTTACATGGTGTGATGTGCGCGTCCAGGCGCAAACGCCCTTCAAGGCCGAGTCGCTCTTCGCACTGGAGGAGTTGCAACAGATCAATACTCCTCGCTGGCGCGTGGTGCGCGACGCCTTATGGAATATCTGCCCCCCGGCGTTACGCCTCTTCGATCAGGCATGGAGTTCGAGCGACCTCTCCCAATGCCCCGAATTGAGCACCTGGGCCATGACCCTGATCCAGACGCGCCAATAAAACCCGCATTTTCACTTTTTCTTTTTGAAGCGAGCCGTAAACTAGGTTTCGTCTTCGGGGAGGCTAATCAGGACGGAGCCGTCGTCCTCCACTTTCACCGGATAGGTGACGATATCCTGGCGAGCGGGGCCACGCACGACTTTGCCGGTACGAACATCGAATTGGGCACCATGCCAGGGGCAGGTAATGATGTGATCCTCAAGATCGCCCTCATTGAGAGGACCGCTGATATGCGTGCAATTGTCGGTAAAGGCATAAACAGCACCATTGATTCTAGCAAGGCAGACTGGCTCGCCATCGGCCTCGACCGGACAAAGTCCCCCCTCTTCTAGATCATCCATATTGGCTACTTTAATAAAGTCGGTCATATATATCATCATTCATGCATTGCCACCTGACAGCTGGAGGTATAATGCGTATATTTCTCCTCAGGGCTGGAACCAATGCCGACGCTCGACCCGATTAAGGGATTGGATCTTCGTCTTCCGTCTGTGGCTTCTCCAGCCCTGCCATCGCCAGACCGCGATGTAGCACGCGTAAGGAGAGAAAGGCACACTTGGTACGAGCGGGACTGATATCGATCCCTAGCGCATCCAGCACGTCTTCTTTGCCTAGCCTGATAACCTCATCAACCGTCTTGCCCTCGATCATCTCCGAGAGCATTGAGGCAGCCGCCTGACTAATGGCACAGCCCCGGCCCTGGAAACGTACCTCGGCGATGCGATCCCCTTCAACTTTGAGATCCATCCCCAGTTGATCGCCACATAACGGGTTTGAGTCCTCAGCATGCACATCCGGCTGCTCAAGCCTGCCATAGTTGCGCGGGCTGCGATAATGATCTAGGATATATTCACGATAGTCCATTGACATAAAAGAGCCTCCAAAGGTGTTGCTGGCGCTCTGGCATCAGGCATGTGTCAGTTAACCATAGATACATTTTGACACAGAAAGGCTACAAGCGGAAGATTTGCCGCGCTTTATGTAGTCCCTGCACAAGGGTATCAACTTCTTCTTTGATAGTATAGACGTAAAAACTGGCCCTTGCGGTTGCAGCTAAGCCCAGCCGTTCCATTAAAGGTTGTGCGCAATGGTGCCCGGCTCGTACGGCCACGCCAGCCTCTTGATCCAGAATCGATGCCAGATCATGAGGGTGAATATCGCCCAGCGTAAAAGAGATTACGCCTCCTCGTTGACTTGCGTCAGGCCCATAGATTGTCAACTCTGGCACCGTTTGCAATTGCTCCATCGCATAGGCCGTAATTTCGCGCTCGTGCTGCATCACGGCAGTCATGCCAAGCGCGTTAAGGTAATCGATGGCCGCGCCAAAGCCAATGGCCTCAGCAATCGCAGGCGTACCGGCCTCGAACTTCCAGGGCAGATCGTTCCAGCTTGATTCGCGCAAGCCAACTTTGCGGATCATATCGCCGCCGCCCATAAAAGGAGGCATGGCTTCTAAAAGCTCCCGTTTCCCATAGAGCACTCCGATCCCCGTCGGTCCCAGCATCTTATGGGCGCTGAAGCAGAGGAAGTCAACGTCTAGCTCTTGCACATCGACCGGCAGATGGGGAACGCTTTGAGCGCCGTCCACAAGCACAATTGCGCCAGCCAGGTGAGCCTGGGCAATCATCTCGCGGGCAGGGTAGATCGTCCCTAGCACGTTGGACATCTGCGAAAAGGCAACCAGTTTGGGCTGCTGTTGCAAAAGTTGCTGATAGACATCGAGGCGCAATAATCCATCGTCGCTCACGGGCACGAATTCCAGGCGCGCGCCGGTTCGCTTCGCCAGCAACTGCCAGGGTACGAGGTTGCTATGATGCTCCATCTCGGTCAGGATAATTAGATCCCCGGCATGGATCTGCTCGCCTCCCCAGCTATAGGCCACAAGGTTAATGCTCTCGCTGGTATTGCGCGTAAAAATGACCTGCTTGCTCTGGCGGGCATTGATAAAACGGGCCACTTTGAGCCGCGCCCTCTCCATCGCCGCCGTTGCCTCTTCGCTTAGTTCGTAGACGCCGCGATGCACATTGGCGTGATAGGTTCGGTAATAATGGTCCATCGCCTCGATAACAGAGGTGGGCTTTTGCGAACTCGCCGTGCTATCGAGGTAGACGAGCGGCTTTCCGTGAACCTGGCGCGACAGGATCGGAAAATCATTGCGAATATCCATCACAGAGCGAACAGGAGCATCCGTCGCCGCTGAAGTATGTACCGTCGTTGTTCTGTTATCGGACGTGAGCATAATATTCCCTGATTTCTTAGCACTGAGGGTACCTTCTAGCTAGCATGAAGGCACCCCTCCAGCTTAATATTCGGACAGTTGTATTTCTTCATTAGGATTGCCGTCGAGATGAATAGCGCCCTCGTCCACGCCCTCGATCTCCCAGCGTTCTTGAGCATCAACCCAGGTATCGGCCTCGGTTTCGTAGGCTCCGCTCAGGCGGCGCACAATGCTGCGGCGCAGGCGAATGCGCAGGTTTTCCAGAGGGATACGCTGCAAGATAGGCTCGAAAAAGCCCTGGACGATCACGCGCTCAGCCTCTTCTCGCTCAATGCCGCGCACCATCAGATAGAAAAGCTGCTCTTCGTCGATCTGTCCGGTGGTGGCACCGTGACTGGCGCTGACCTCGTTGGCGGCAATTTCCAGCCCCGGAATAAACTCGGCACGCGCCTTCTTGCTCAACAACAGCCCATGCGCGGAAAGGAAAGAAGCCGTTTGCTGCGCCTTTGGCTGGACGCGAATCATGCCGTCAAATTCTACCCGCGACTCGTCGGTCAGCACGCCCTTGACCAGCGTCTCAGCGTTGGTAGAGAGCGCGGCGTGATTGGAGAGCGAGTTGATGGCAAAACGCTGGTCATGATCGGTGAAGAAAATGCCCACCAGTTCGGCGGCGCTACCATTGCCCTTCAAGCCCGCGCCAATCCCGCTCAGCGTTACCTTGCTGCCAAGCTCGGCCATGACAAAAGTAACGCTGGCATCGTTTTTATGGACCGAGTTTTTGTGCGTGACATTCCAGATATTTTGTCCCAGATCCTGCAAGTTGCTGACCTCGACCCGCGCGACATTCCCGGCACAGACCTCAACGATATCGTTCAGCAATGCCACTTGCCCATCTGGCACATTCGAATTATATTCTTCGACAAAACGCACGCTGCTCTCCTGCTCGGCAACGATCAGCGTATGCGAGAAGGTAGCGGAGGCGGGCGCGTCAATCCAGAGCTGCGCCAGAATGGGAGCCTCAATCTCGACGCCTTTGGGTACATACAGGAAAATGCCACCGCTCCAGAAGGCCGCATGTTGCGCGGTGTACTTATCGGTCTCGGTCGGCACGCACTGAGTCATAAAGTACTGCTGCACCAGCTCAGGATAGTCACGCACGGCGCTATCCAGGTCGGTCAGGATCACGCCCTGTTGCTTGAATTCCTCAATCAGTTCAGTGCGGATGACCGAGCCATTGCGCTGAATAATCAGGCCAGCACGCTGACCAACCAGGGCCTGCGATAAAGACTGTTCAATGGCAGGGGGCAGAGCCTCGCTTTTATCGGAAGGGACATATGGGCTGAGTTGCTCAAATTTGAAATTTGCTACAGTCCGCAGCGTACCCAGGTCACCACGCCGTCCCAGAGGGGCGGGAGTGCTTTCATAAATTTCCCAGGCTTGCAGACGCTTCTGTAGCATCCACTCAGGCTCCCCCTTCTGGCGTGACAACGCTTCTACCGCGCCACGAGAGAATCCGGTTGCCAAAGCTTTAAGCATCGACGGTCACCTCATTCTCTTCGTCAGCAGGTTTGAGCCACTCGTAGCCCTTCTCTTCCAGCTCAAATGCCAGCTCTTTGCCGCCAGACTTGACGATGCGGCCATTAAACATCACATGCACATAATCGGGCGTGATGTAGTTCAACATGCGCTGATAATGGGTGATGAGCAAGATGCCTAGATTGGGGCCGGTGAGGGCGTTGACGCTTTCGGAAACGATTTTGAGCGCGTCGATATCCAGGCCGGAGTCAGTCTCGTCCATCAGGGCAATCTCTGGCTCAAGCAAGGCCATTTGCAGGATCTCAGCTCGCTTTTTCTCGCCGCCGGAGAAGCCATCGTTAATCGAGCGGTTAATAAAGCTATTATCGACTTTGAGCAGGCGCATCTTTTCCTGCAACAGTTTGCGGAACTCGCCAGGGGGAATGGATTTGCGTTTCCCCATGCGCCCGGTCGGATTCTCTCCCTCTTCCAGCGGCTTATTGCCTTCGCGGATCGCCTCAAGCGAACGACGCAGGAAGTTGGCAACGCTCACGCCAGGGATCGACATCGGATACTGAAAGGCCAGGAAGAGACGCATGCGAGCGCGTCGGTCGGGCGAATACTCAAGGATATTCTCGCCTTTAAACCAGATCTCCCCCTCGGTCACCTCATATTTGGGGTTGCCCATAATCACGTTTGCCAGCGTGCTTTTGCCGGAACCATTTGGTCCCATCAGGGCATGAACTTCTCCCTGCCGCACCACAAGATCCACCCCACGTAGGATTGGTTTACCTTCAATATTGGCATGAAGGTTTTTAATAATAAGTTCTGATACCATGTGTCGAAACACACCTTCCTTAAAATGATTTGCACTTGACGCCTTAACATTCGACGTGTATATTCTTCCTCAGGGCGCAGGTGGAGCTAAGGGTTCCCTACGATCCGCTTGAGGAGACTGCAAAACGTGAATATCGGAGAGCGCGATAAAATGCGCGGGAACACCTGACTCCTCCGATGACCCGGCCACTGATTCGGCCACGAGGTCCGCCAGGGTGATCGCATCGAGCGTTTGAGCTACGGCATCGCGCACCCTGGCCCACAAATACTTCGTCTTGCAAGAGTCGAAGAAGCCGCAAATCTGGCTCATATCTGCCTGATTCATCTCCCCTTCGGTGGTACAGATCATCGGAGAGATCGGCCCCTCCAGCACGCGCACAACTTCTCCCATCGAAATATGCTCCGGTGAGCGGGTCAGGCGATAGCCACCATGCGCCCCGCGTGTGCTCATGACCAGTGGTGGGTTGGACTCGCGTAACAATTTTACCAGTTGCTCAAGATATGCTAACGGCAGCGATTCTGCCTGGGCAATGTCGGTCAGTGAGCGCGGACGACCACCATAGTGACGAGCCAGATCGACCATGATCCGCACGCCATACTCGCCTTTTGTTGACACTCGTAACATCACGGCCTCTCCTTCTCATCATATGCCAAATGATCTATCATATTTTTGCTCGTGAACTCATTAATCCGACCTATTCACTAGGATATATTTTAGCATTATGAGATAGGCAGCGTCAACTAGCAAGCCATTGACGTAGGGCTATCACGACTTCTCATGTATCGCGCCAGGCCAGCAACAGCATGCTAGAGTGCGTACCGACCTGCTTGCAGCGCGTCCGCTTTAGCGCCCGTCCTCCCACGCGCCCAGCCTCCTATGCGCCTTCAACACGATAACCTCGCAGGTGGAAGCTGGATGTGTTGCGCTCATCTTGCTCGAAAAAGAACATCGAGGAGGCGAGTTCGGGCAATGAATTGGACGCGCTGAAGCGTTCCTTGAAATTCCGAGCGACAACGCCACTCTCGTGTCTAGCTTCGCTCAGTCGCTCGGCAAGGAGGGTCGGTACGAAAATTGGGGATGTTTCGGCGAGAACAGGCAGGAGAGGAGGGCAAGCGCAAGGCCCCCTCCCAGGCCCATCCACCGCCCCTTGCCCCTACGACCCCCACGATCTCGCATTCTGCAGCGAAAAAATCGTCATGGAACAGGAAGCGCGATGGTCGGACGGATACTGGTAGGGGCAAGGGGCGTGGTGTGGGGATGCGGGGGCCTCGCGCTTGCCCTGACCATTCCTCGCTGTTTCTATACCTCAGGTGCTGTTCGCAGTTATGGCAATATTGTTTGTCCTGTTGGTCTCTGCTATACTTTCATAATCAAATGAAAATGTCGTTTTTCCAGAATAAGAGAAACTGTCTTATGCATCTCACTGTTGAACCCTACCTTACCCAACTCGCGCGTTGGCCCCGCGTGGGTCGGCATATTCTGGCCCAGTATGATGATGACTCGATCATTGTCTACCAGGCGTATCGGCCTGCAATTGGGCATTTCGCTGCCCGACATGGCTATTTTGGGGGCGAGTTTTCATTTTCCAGAATGTCCTGGGTCAAGTCGAATTTTCTATGGATGATGTACCGAAGTGGTTGGGGGCGCAAAGAAGGGCAGGAGGTGACATTGGCGGTACGGCTCAAACGAGTTGCTTTTGATCGTTTGCTGGCGGAGGCGGTCCATTCGCATTATGTCGCGGAGGCGTATACGAACGAGGAGGCATGGAAGCTGGCCGTTGAGCAATCGTCGGTGCGCTTGCAATGGGACCCCGATCACGATCCCACTGGGGCAAAAGTCGAGCGGC
>DASTZT010000509.1:0-7986 GCA_035764225.1 Ktedonobacteraceae bacterium | reverse complement strand
GGCATCAGTGCCCCCCGCCCTCGCTGTCGTGCCTGCTCAAAAGCCTGGGTGATTCTGGTTGCTGGTAGATGAGAGGCGTTATTGGTGTCGCTCTCTCTGGCTGTTTGCATAAGTTACTCCTGAGTAAATTGTAGTAACGGTTTATTCCTATAAACTGACGTTGAGAGCTTTTGCCACCGTCAACATGTCTTTATCACCGCGCCCTGATAGATTAACGATAATGAGCGAACCAGCAGGAATCTGGCCTTGCTCTCCCATTGTGAGCAAATGTCCTAGCGCATGGGCAGGTTCCAGAGCGGGAATGATCCCCTCTGTCTGGCTCAGCACCTGCAATCCACGTAGTGCCGTCGCGTCGTCAGCCGAGACATAGCTGGCGCGTGCGGTCTCTTTCATATAGCTATGTTCAGGCCCGACGCCGGGATAATCCAGACCTGCCGAGATGCTATGGGTGTCCAGCACCTGCCCATCTTCGTTTTGCAGCAAGTAGCTGAGTGCGCCATGCAGGACACCGGGCCGCCCGGCGACCAGTGTTGAGGCATGTTGCCCCGATTGCAAACCGGAGCCGCCAGCTTCTACTCCTATAAGCTGCACTGTTGGCGCATCGGCAAAAGGATAGAACATGCCGATGGCATTACTTCCTCCGCCAACGCATGCCAGTATCATATCGGGGAGTCTGCCCTCTTGATGCAGGATTTGCTCGCGGGCCTCGATGCCGATAACCGATTGATAATCGCGCACGATGCGTGGATATGGATGCGGCCCGACCGCCGAGCCGAGCAGGTAGAAGGTCGTTTCCACGTTTGTGACCCAGTCGCGAATGGCCTCGTTGATGGCGTCTTTTAAGGTGCGTGTCCCGCTGGAAACCGGACGCACTTCCGCCCCCAGCAGCTTCATGCGGAAGACGTTGAGTGATTGGCGCTCGATATCGACCTCACCCATATAGACAATGCACTCAAGGCCAAGCATAGCGCAAACCGTTGCGGTGGCGACGCCGTGCTGGCCCGCGCCCGTCTCGGCAATAATGCGCTTTTTGCTCATATGTTTAGCTAATAGGCCCTGACCTAAGGCGTTATTGATTTTATGCGCTCCTGTGTGTGCCAGATCTTCGCGTTTCAAATAGACTTTCACGCCGGGACCGATTTGCTCTGAGAAGCGAGGCACGTAGTGGAGCGTGGTCGGGCGTCCCACGTAGCTGTGCAATTGATGGCGCAATTCATGTTGAAATGTGGCATCGGTCAGCGAACGCTGGTAGGCTGTTTCTAGTTCTGTCAGCGCTGCCATCAGGCTTTCTGGAACGAATCTGCCGCCAAATGCGCCGAAGCGCCCCCGTTCATCGGGATAGCGGTTATGCTGGTAGGCCTCCCTGGAGAGGCTGCCTGAAGCATCTTTATCCTGTGTTTGCATGGCTCAAAAGCTCTTTCTATATGCTGTTTCTGTTCTGTCTAGAAATTCCGCCCACGCTAGTAGGGGCAATCCCTTGCGGTTGCCCTACGGCGTGCGGAAAGGAATTGCTTGCATGAATGCCTGGATTTTGCTGCTATCTTTCTGCTTCTCTGTCTCGACGCCGCTGCTAACATCAACACCCCACGGTTGAACCTGCTGAATTGCCTCCGCCACGTTGTCAGAGGTCAGCCCACCAGCAAGCAGCATGCGACTCTGTTGAGCTGCCTTACGCGCAAGGTTCCAATTATGGGTGATGCCTGTCCCTCCCCATTCTCGCGTTGGCGTGTCGAGGAGCAGTCGCCAGACCGTCTGACTGTATTGCTCTACGAGATGCAGGTCCGCGTCGTCGTTGAGATGGAGAGCTTTGATGATGGGCCGTTCAATCTTTTGGCAGAACTCTGGGGACTCTGTCCCGTGCAATTGAATGAAGTGCAATCCTGCCTGTGCCGCGACATCGTTAATGAATGCGGCCTCTTTATTGACAAATACCCCAACCAGATCGGGCAATGGTTGACTGGAAGATAGGAGCGTGGAGCTGGCCTCTAACAGCCCTCGGACCTCTTGTGGTGAGACATAGCGATAGCTTGGCTCATAAAATACAAATCCGAGCATATCGGCTCCGGCGGTGACGGCGACGTTGATGTGTTCCACTGTGCGCAGCCCACAGATTTTCACCTGCGTACTCTGATTGGCTCCCCTCAGCAGCATGCGCATCTGCGCTGGTACATCGTTGGAGACGACGAGAGACTCGCCCACTAGCATGGCTTGCACATCATAGCGTGCCAGGCGTCGGGCATCTGCGGCTGTGTGGATGCCACTTTCGGCGATCACCACGCGATCAAGCGGGATCAGTGGGCGTATCTCGCGTAGCAGATAAGGGTTCATCTGGAAGGTCATCAGGTCGCGACTGTTCACGCCGATCACCACCGCTCCGGCGGCAATCGCTCGCCTGGCCTCTTCGCGGCTATGGACTTCGACCAGGCTGTGCATGCCCAACTCATTTGCCAGGCGTAGCAGACGGCGTAACTGGTCATCATCCAGAATCGCGCAAATGAGTAGAATGGCATCCGCTCCCCACGCGCGTGCCTCGTAGACCTGGTATTCGTCTAGAATAAAATCTTTGCGCAGCACAGGTATACTGACGGCTGCTTTAATCGCGGTCAGGTACTGAGGTGAGCCGAGAAAAAAATGTGGTTCGGTCAGAACCGAGATGACGGAGGCTCCATTGGCCTCGTAGGTGCGTGCCAGTTCTACGGGATCGAGGTGCGGTGCCAGCATGCCCTTTGAGGGCGAGGCCCGCTTGACCTCCGCGATGATATGAACTCTGGAACGTGGCTCGAATGCTGCCAGCAAATCGCGTGGCCTCGGCTGCGCTAAGGCCCGCTCCCGTAACTCGTCTAGCGGGCAGTCGCGTTTGCGCTGTTCCAGATCTTGCCTGGTTTGAGCGACGATGCGGTCAAGAAACATAGATCACCTATCTATCCTGGGCTTGAGAGCAAGCAATCACATCTGCCAGTTTATTTTTCGCTTTGCCTTCACGTAATGTGGCCTGTGCCAGTTTAACACCGTCTGCCAACGATGAAACCTGCTCACTTGCCAGCAGGGCCGCTCCCGCATTTAAGCACAGCATCTGTATAGCCGGAGTATCGGCATAGCTCCCTAGCAGGTCGCGTAACATTGCGGCGTTGTGAGCCGGATCTCCTCCTTTGAAAGGTTGAGGATCGGTGTGGCTACGCAGTCCCGCCTGCTCTGGAGTAATGGTGTACTCGCGCAACTCCTGTCCATGACGGACCTCACAAATACGCGTGGGTGCGCTCAAAGAACACTCGTCGATGCCATCCTCGCCGTGGATAATCAGGGCATGGCGGCAGCCCAGATGTAATAAAACCTCGCCCATCTTGCGCAGCAGCGAGCCATCGGCCACGCCAAGCATCTGATAGCGGGTGTGAGCGGGATTGGTTAATGGACCCAGGATATTAAAGACGGTGCGGATGCCGATTTCGCGGCGCGTTGGGCCAACATATTTCATCGCGGGGTGGTACGCCTGGGCAAACATAAAGCCAAAGCCGACCTCCTGAACACAGCGTGATACTTGTTCAGGACCGAGATCGATCCTGACTCCCAAAGCCTCCAGCACGTCTGCGCTCCCGCAGCGACTTGTGGCGGAGCGGTTGCCATGCTTGGCAATGGAAGCGCCCGCCGCCGCAGCCAGGATACCAGCTGCCGTTGAGATGTTGAATGTGCCAGCTCCATCTCCCCCGGTGCCGCATGTATCCATTGCTCGCTCTGCTACCCGCTCTTCCAGGTGGACGCGGATCGCTTTTTCCCGCATCACCCGCGCCAGGCCCGCGATCTCTTCAGTGGTTTCTCCTCCTGGTCGTAACCTCAGTGCCGTTAAAAAAGCTCCTATCTGTGATGGGGTAGCAACGCCCGTCATGATCTCTTCCATGACGGATGCTGCTTCTGCCTCGCTCAGCATTGCGCCTGCCGCGATATGAACAATCGCTTCTCGAATCACCTTGTGGCCCTCCTTTAGTGTGTTATCAGGTGGTTAGTTTCCAGGACGGGGACAAGCCTGGCCCCTACAGGCCCGGTTAAAAAGTTCTGTAAGAGCATTTTGCCAACGGGTGTCATGATGGATTCAGGGTGAAACTGGACGCCTTCAATGGGATAGCGGCGGTGGCGTAGACCCATAATCAGCCCATCTGCTGTCTCTGCTGTAATTTCTAATTCTACTGGTAATGAGCTTCTTTCGACGATGAGACTATGATAGCGGTTAGCCATAAATGGCTGTGGCAGGTTGTGAAAAATCCCTTGCTGGTGATGATAGATCAACGAGGTTTTGCCGTGCATCAGTTCCGGTGCCCGGATCACGCGCCCGCCGTAAACTTGTCCGATGGCTTGATGGCCCAGACAGACACCAAGCAAGGGGATATGTTGTCCAAATGTCTTGATGATTTTACAGGAAAGCCCTGCTTCATCAGGCGTGCATGGCCCTGGAGAGATCACGATGTGATCCGGTTGCATGGCCTGGATGTCGTCAAGGGTGACCTGGTCATTGCGCCGTACTACTATTTCTGCCCCTAGCTCCGAAAGATACTGGTGCAGGTTGTAGGTAAAGCTATCGTAGTTGTCAATTAATAACAACATGGTTTTGCTCCTTGCTGCGTAATGTGCTACTGGCTGCTTGTCCGCCCGCCTGAGCGAAGCTAGACACGGCAGTGGCGTTGGCGGGCGGAATTTCAAGGCATGCTTGATTGCGCCGTTCCTGAGCGATTTTCTCTGCCTCGTCCAGAGCGCGTAGCAGAGCTTTGGCCTTATTCAAGCTTTCCTGATATTCGCCGCCGGGGATGGAGTCGGCAACAACGCCGCCACCCGCTTGAATGTAGGCTCGACCATCTTTAACCACCATTGTACGCAGGGCTATGGCTGTTTCCTGGTTGCCAGAGTGGCTAAAGTAGCCGACCGCGCCACCATAGACGCCTCGTTGCTCTCCTTCCAGCTCGCTGATAATTTCCATCGCCCGAATCTTGGGCGCTCCCGAAACGGTGCCTGCCGGAAAGCCTGCCCGCAAGGCATCAAAGGGGCTGATATCCTCTCGCAGTCGCCCCGTGACGTTTGAAACAAGGTGCATCACATGCGAATAACGTTCGATCTCCATAAATTCGCTAATCTGCACGCTTCCCGCGACACTAACGCGTCCCACGTCGTTGCGCGCGAGATCAAGCAGCATAATATGTTCCGCCCGCTCCTTTGGGTCATCCTTTAACTCCTGGGCCAACAGACTATCGCTTTGGAGATCGCTGCCGCGTGGGCGAGTTCCTGCGATGGGTCTGATGGTGACCTCGTGGTCCTCGAAGCGTACCAGCAGCTCCGGTGAAGCGCCCACAATATGGAAATCGTCCAGGTCGAGAAAAAACATGTAGGGTGATGGGTTGATCGCACGCAAGGCCCGATAAATGGTCAGGGGAGAGGCATTGACGTGACGGCTCAGGCGCTGCGATGGGACGACCTGGAAGATATCGCCTGCTCGAATATACTCTATTGAGCGACGCACCATCGCTTCAAATGCTTCTTGCGAACGATTGGAAGTGACGCGCAAAGCCTCTGGATCGAGAACCGGCTCAGGCTCCTGGGGCAGGCAGACGGGTAAGTGCAAACGTCGTTGCACATCCTCGATCACAGCGCAGCCGCGTTGATACTCTGCTGCGAGATCAGCTTCGTCGAGATGCAGATGGGTAATAATCCTGACGCGGTGTTTTACATGATCGAATACCAGCACAGTTTCTGTAAAACAGAAAACGGCCAGGGGAAGATCGAGCGTGTTTTGTTCTGGAACGGGCAGATGCTCGAAGCGGGCCACTGCATCATAGGCCAGGTAGCCAACCGCGCCGCCGTGAAATTTCGGTAGCTCGTTTTGTGCCATGCCGGGAGGGATGACCAGGTGGTATCGCTCCAGTTCCGCCTCGACCAGTTTAAGGGGATCGTAACAGGGTACGGTTTCAACTTCGGTGGTGTAGGGAAGCGTGCCATTGTGCATTTTGTGTAGCGTTGCTTCTTCACCCCGGTGAATCATTACCAGATAGGGATCGAGGCCGATAAACGAATAACGCGCGATCCGCTCTCCGCCGGTCACGCTCTCAAGCAGAAAGCTATACGGTCGTTGCGCGGTTTTGCAATAGGCGGAGATGGGCGTTTCCATATCCGCCAGGATATCGCAGTAGAGCGGAAGAAGCGGTCGTCTCGGTGAGGTAGCCGCGAAGGGATCAGCAATGGATTGAGCATCCATTGCCGCCTCGCGTAATTGCTTGACCTCTTCGTATGCTGGATAATACATACTCTTTTGTTCTCCCTTAATGCATTTCCACTTGACATCTTCGGGTTTGATGCTATCCTTTTCCTCAAGCGAGGCGGCGGGAGCTAGCGGCTAGTTCGACCCGCTTGAGGGTACTGAAAAGCTATCCCAGCCCTATAACTTCCTTCACATGACGTAATGTGGCTGCCGCTATCGGGCGTACTTCGTCAGCCCCTTGCTTAAGAATGCTTTCTAAGCTAGCGATATCGTTGATATACTCGTGATAACGCTGTTGGATCGGCGTCAATGCCTGGACTAGTTGCTCGGTCAAGGCGGCTTTGAAATCGCCATAGCCTTTCCCGGCAAACTCCGCCTCAATCTCCTGCTGTGACTGTCCGGTCAGAAGCTGGTAGATGGTGAGCAGGTTGGTGATGCCGGGACGCTCAGGATCGAATGTAACCAGGCGTTGCGAATCCGTTGTTGCTCGTGCGATTTTCTGCTTGATCGTCTTTGGGTCGTCCAGCAGATTGATCCGTGAGCTGGGATTGGCATCGCTCTTGCTCATCTTCTTTGTCGGGTCATCAAGCGACATAATGCGTGCGCCCGTTGCGCGAATCTGTCCCTCTGGGATCGTGAACACCTCCTGCTTATAGGTGCTATTGAACCGCTGGGCCAGGTCGCGTGTAAACTCGATATGCTGGCGTTGATCGTCACCGACCGGCACGAAATGCGTTTGATACAACAGAATATCGCAGGCCATCAGGACCGGATAGCAGTAGAGGCCGGTTCCCACCGTCTCTGGATGCTCGTCCGCTTTGGTCTTAAACTGGGTCATGCGGTTGAGCCATCCCATCGGGGTAAAGCACTCCATAATCCAGCTCATCTCGGCATGTTCATGGATATACGATTGCACGAATAACTTGCAATAGCGGGTATCCAGCCCACACGCGAGGTAGAGCGCAGCCAGCTTGCGGGTCGTCGTGTGCAACTCTTTGGGATCAATCGGTAGGGTGATCGCGTGCAGATCAACGATGCAGAAGATGTTATCAAACTGAGCCTGTGCCCCTGCCCAGTTACGGATAGCGCCTAGATAGTTTCCTAGATGGATATTGCCGGTTGGCTGCACGCCAGAAAAAACGCGTTTTTTGATCTGAGCATTCCCATCGGTTAGCTGTGATTTGGTATGATGATTGGTGCTAGTAGTCATCGCGACCGCCTCCTGGATAACATTTGAAGTAATTAAGAGAAAAACAGCAATAAAAAAACGCCCTCATCCAATCAAGGACGAGAAGCGCGTTTGCTTTCGTGGTACCACCCTGTTTCAGATTACCTGCTCATCATAAATTCTTCAATAGAGCAAGCAATCCCTCTTGCCGGATACACTACTGATATCCTGTCCTCAATAACGGGGGACATTCCGAAAGAGTCCTACTGATTCCGCACGTTTTCTTGTAGCGCGGCAACGTTCGCTCTTCAGCTTCCAGGCCCATTCCATAACGTACTGGTATCGGTTTCCACCGGTCCCGACTCTCTGTAGCCATGTGATGTTATGTACTTTTCCTGTTCGCAGCTTTCACTATTCTTTTGTACTTGTGAAGTAGTATAGAAGGAATTCAGGCGCGTGTCAAGAGCTGTGTTTTCCTAAAAATAGATGTTGCCCATATCCTGAAGTGTATCCTTGTATCGTATATGTTCACGGATGACCTTTTTGTGGCCTTCTTTACCGAGGAGAGAACGTTACATGGATG
>DASTZT010000508.1:0-9812 GCA_035764225.1 Ktedonobacteraceae bacterium | reverse complement strand
CGCTATCGCGAAATAACTCGACAGGAATAACGTCTCGTGACACAGGCGTCCATCGCTGCCTTGCATATGCAAGGGGCTGACCGCAATGCCAGAGCCAACCCGACCATGCGCTGAGAGGCTATTCGCACTCAGAAACGCCGTATCAGCCAGCAGCGAGACGGGCTGCATCTTGGCCGGTTCGGCACTGGGCAGCGGTGCGCTAGCTTTGGTCGCGTGATCCACCCCAGGAACGGGAGGAACCGTGGTGGGATACTGAAATGGGCCATGATATTTCCCATCGTTGAGCGGCTGAGCCAGGGCTTTTGCCAGCGTCATGCTGGGAGGCGGAGGAGCCGCAAGCGTGGCAGCATGCGCTTGCGCCACCGCCAACGGCCAGCCGCTCAGCACATTGAGGCCAAGCGACACACAGAGTACAAGCGAGAACAACAGGTGGCGAAGCGGAATCCCAGCACGACCACTCGGCAGATGGGCCAGAGGGCGTCGGGGTTCACCATCACAAGGAACGATCAAGTAGATTCTCCTTCCCAGAAAACAGCACTATTTTTTGGGAGCAGTATTCAGAGACATCGATACATCAAGAGAGCAAAAAAACACAGAATCTCCCCTGGTGATGGCAAGACGATCTGCCATCACACGAGTGCATGAACAAAACAGCGGGGAACCGTTTCCCCAGGGCAGAGCATTCCGAGCAACCGAAGCTCCGTAGGGACTCGCTTCAGCGCGTCCAGGTGCGTCGTCACTCGCAAGAGCAACACAGAGGATCACCGTCGTGCGAACATGGGAGAGGCAACGCACGATCTCTGGCACAGGCCATAAACCATCCGTGAAGACGTTTCTCAAGCCGATCCATATGGCGAAGAGTATACACAAGCCTGAACGATTTATCAACATGAAAGCGACAATTTTATAGAAAAACTATTTCAAACAATGAATAATGCGAGAAGAGATAAATAGATACAATATAGCATAAGAAGATACAACTATTTACTTTTCTAGTGGCGCACGAACGCCAAATTTGACAATAATTTGTCGTCAAAAAGTGAACATCGGTGATCTTAACCATAGCAAGCAAGTCTTAACAAGATTGTAACCGGTTTGATGGCAATTTACGTAGCGCCTTTCGGGTATCCTTGCGAATATGCATACTATATGACAAGGAGGTTGCAGATGCGCAAGGAAGCGGTATTTATCCCCGATTTTGACGCTACAGCAAATACCTATACGTACAAAGTAGTCCATGCAACTCAAGAAATCACCGCGACTATGCTGCGCGTAATAGAGCTACATCTTGAGAAATTTGCGCTTGTCACGATTACTATGCATTTTGGCTGTAAAGGGAAAGCATCTGGTAGCCGCCTGACCATTGCCAATCGGAGTACGCACTATTTTCTTGAAAACGTCCGTCCTCTTGTGCGCAAAACAGACCTGGTTTTCCTCCTGGATCATAGCTACTATTTTGTCCTCCAGGGCGCAAATGAGGAGGGAGGTCGCATCGTTCAAGAACGATTGTGGGAGGCATTGCTTTGGCACGTCCATACGATTACAGAGCCGGAAATCTTGAGTCCCCAAAGCATGACTATAGGACATGGCGCATATCCTGCTCCTTGTGCCACGATAGAGGCGTGCCTTGCTGCAGCCAACGAAATTCGTCAGAGTTTCGAGCTTGCATCTGAAAAAGCGCATAAACAGCCTGCTCCACCAGCGAAAGAAGGAGAGCTACCGGCTCTTGCTCGCAAGCTTGGCGTCCCTTACCTGGCTCTGCTTCCTCGCAAATTGCCTGCCAGGGTGTATCATCTGGTAAGTCCTCAACTGGCCCAGGAACTTCATTGCTATCCACTGGGATACACCCGTAATACGCTGACGGTCGCCATGTCTAACCCGCAGGATAGCCGCGCATTAGATCGCTTACGCCGGGAAACGGGCTTGCAAATTTTCCCGATCCTGGCTCCCCCTCAAGAGTTAGAGACGGCACTGGAGCACCTGGTATGAGGCAACCCTTCCCCCCCTTGCTATAATAGCAATATTGGAGAGAAAGGCATCACATGCGCTCTTTTCCCATCTCAATCAGCTTTTCCCTTCATTCCTTGAATAAAATCAAATAATCGGAAAGGATTTTTTATGAGGATTCTTGTTACCGGTGGAGCGGGCTTCATCGGTTCACATATTGTCGGTCAGTATCTAGCCGCAGGCCATGAGGTCGCGATTGTCGATAATCTCTGGGCGGAAGGAGGCGGCAAAACAGGCAACATTTCCCCCAAAGCCAGCTTCTATCAGATAGATATCACCGATCAGTCAGCTCTGGAGCACGTCTTCAATCAAGTACAACCTGAGATCGTCAATCATCATGCCGCACAGCATAGCGTGGCCGTTTCGACCAAAGATCCCCAGTTGGATGCTACGGTGAATATTCTTGGCTTGATTAACGTCCTGAACAATTGTGTCAAAGCAGGAACACGCAAAGTCATTTTTGCCTCTTCCGGCGCAACCTATGGAACGCCAGCGCGTCTACCGCTCGACGAAGACGTAGTACAGCTGCCCGAATCGCCCTACGGTATCACCAAAATGACAGCCGAACACTACTTGCGTTACTGGCAGCAAGCTTATGGGCTGACGTATACGATTTTCCGCTACGGCAACGTCTACGGCCCACGACAAGACCCTAACGGAGAAGCGGGAGTAATCGCCATCTTTGCCAAACGCTTTCTTGCCCAGCAGCCGGTGCGCATCGATTGGGACGGCGAGCAGCAGAAAGACTACGTTTTCGTTGAAGATGTAGCCCGCGCGAACCTGCTCGCCCTCAATCAAGGCGATAACGATATCTTCTGCCTGGGCACCGGAAGGGGTACCTCGGTCAACGAGCTTTACCGTATTCTCAGCAAGATTATCGGCTATAGCCCGGAAATTGTGCATGCGCCTAAACGTCCCGGCGATCTCGCTGTTGCCTACTTTGATTGTCGCAAAGCCGAACGCGTCCTTTCCTGGAAACCTGCCGTCTCCCTGGAAGAGGGGATCACGCAAACGGTCGATTTCTTTAAGCATCAGTAGGCGGTCTCCAGGCAACCTATCATAATACAGGCGGCTTGACATCATTGCATCAAGCCGCCCGTATCAGCTCAAAAAACACGCTAGCCAGTGCCTGCCAGTTCCAGAGATTGAGCGTGTGATTGCACAATCTCACGCATATGGCGCGTAATCACATGGGCGAGGATCATATGTGCATCCTCTTCCTGCTCAATATTCTGACCAGGGGCAAGCACATAGGCATCCACAATATCCTTTATTTTGCCTCCATGAGCACCGAGCAGACCGACAGTATAGGCTTGCGATTGCCTTGCCAGCAAAAGCGCATTGATCACGTTGAGCGAATTACCGCTCGCGCTGATGCCAATAGCCACATCATGCGGCTCGATCAAACTCGCCAGTTGTTCCGAGAAGATGTATTCATAGGCCGTATCATTACTCCAGGCAGTAATCAAGGGCACATGATCGGTTAAGGAGATCGCTTTTAAACGAGGCGCTCCGGGTGTGATGGTGTTTTTGGCGAGATCGAGCGCCAGATGTGAAGCAGTCGCCGCGCTCCCACCATTGCCCATCACAAAAATACGGTGGCCGTTATAGTACGCGTGCTCTAAAAGTCGCAGAACGTTCTGAAGCCGGGAAAGTGAGATGCTGCGTATCATATTTTCGAGTTCGATGAAATAGGCGTTGATCTTCTCCAAGATGGTGTTTCCTTCTCCTCTGCAAGCAATCATAGAGCCGGGCTATAAGGGACAATCCAGCGGCTGCTAAAGTTGGCTACGTTCAGCATTACGGTAGCCCCCTGGTAATCAAAGCGAAAATTCATCCGCTTCAACCCTCGCGCCTCCAGAGCGCAGGTCACCTCCTCCTGCGCCTCCTCGCGGCAATACAACAGCAGGAAACCACCGCCGCCAGCGCCGGTGATCTTGCCTGCCACAGCTCCATGCTTCAGGGCCAGCTCATAGCATTCATCGATGAACTCGCTTGAAAGGTTCGGGGCAAGCCGCCGCTTCTCTTGCCAGGAATAATGCAGGAGCTGGGCAAACTGGTCTAAATCGCCTTGCTCCAGACAGTTTTGCACTGCTTGAGCAGCCTGCTTAATGCGATGTAGTGCTTCCAGCACCGCTTCGTCGCGCTCTTCGGTGGACTTGCGCTGGTGCTTTAGAATGGAGGTTGACTCGCGAGAGCTGCCTGTGAAAAACAACATCAAACGGCGTTCGAGGGTGTCGCGTACATCGGGATCGATCCGCAACGGCTCAACCGTTACCCCTTCGCCGCTAAAGGTGATAGTATTCAAGCCCCCAAAGGCAGAGGCGTACTGATCCTGCTTCCCAATGGGCATACCCATTTTGCCGATTTCGATGTATGAGGCCAGTTCGGCAGTTTGCAGTCTGGTTACAGGTTGCTCGATCAAGGTCGAGATGGCCCGCACCAGGGTAACGGCGGCAGCGCTTGATGATCCCAGACCAGTACCGGGTGGAACCTCGCTGGCCACAAACAGGTTCACGCCGCGACGAATGCCGAAATGGTGCAAAATCGCTTTGGGAAGCGCCAGATCCCCATCCCAGAAGAGGTCGCTGTAGGGTGTGTGGCGAAACAACGAACGATAATCAGCCGAGATGACCTGGAGATCGTCGGTTTCATCCGTCGTAATGATGGCATAAAAATACTTGTTGATCGCACTGCTCACCACCATCCCCCCATAGCGAGCATAATACGCCTCTAGATCAGTTCCTCCACCACCAAAGCTGATGCGCATAGGTGCCCTGGCAATTAACATCTTCTACCTTCCTCATATCCCGCTCTTCCTTGCCGCGTAGCAACTCGATTAGGCAATGTAACAAATGATCATGGGAATCCCTTCCCCTGTGGCGACATAATTGATCGCGTCCGCGAGGCCAAGAAGCGGTAAACCGGACGCCATCAATGCCGTCGCCACAACAAAAAGGAAAAGCGAGAACGCGTTCCAACGCAACAGGGCAGGGGCAAGCCCTGCCCCTACTCGCCCTCCCTGACTTGAGATTTTTACGACGCTCCAGGTTGACGCATTGCTTCGATTAAGACTGCCGCTACCTCTGGACGTGAAAACGCACGCGGAGGCACTTCGCCAGCCTGCAACATCTGGCGCACTTTCGTCCCACTCAATGTGATATGTTGATCGTTTCCATGTGGGCAGGTTTTCTGCGAAGCCATAGAATCACAGACGCGACAGAAAAAGGCATGGTCAAAGAACATTGGCGTGATGGCCAGTTTCGCAGGGTCAAATTCGGCGAAAATATGATGTGCATCATAGGTGCCGTAATAGTTCCCTACGCCAGCATGGTCACGACCGACGATAAAATGTGAGCACCCATAGTTTTTGCGCATGATGGCGTGAAAAATTGCTTCTCGTGGGCCTGCATAACGCATGGCAGCAGGCAAGACGCCAAGCAGAACGCGTTCGGCAGGATAATAATTTTCTAGCAACACTTCATAGCAGCGAATGCGCACGTCAGCGGGGATATCGTCCCCTTTGGTATCTCCCACCAGCGGGTGCAGGAAAAGACCATCAACGGTCTCTAAGGCGCACTTCTGGATATATTCGTGCGCACGATGCACGGGATTGCGCGTCTGAAAACCAACCACGCGCTTCCACCCTCGCTCGCCAAACATGGTGCGCGACTGGCTGGGGGTATAGCGGTAACGCGCAAAAGCTCGTTCTGGGAGTTCAACCACGCGGACAGGGCCACCGAGCAAGACATCTGCCTGCTGATAGATGATTTTCACTCCTGGATGGGCCTCTTCCTCCGTACGATAGACGCTACGAGCCTCAAGCTTTTTATCATAACCGCCCTTTTCCTCTATGGTCATGACTGCCTGGAGCGTATCCTGGGCATCTACAAGCGCTACCTGGGAGCCAGTTTGCAACGCGGCGGCCTGTTCTGTGGTGACAGGAAGAACGATTGGTATCGTCCAGGGCAGACCATTGCTGAGATGCATCTCTTTGACCACGCTGAGGTAGTCGGTTCCGTTCATAAATCCTGTGAGAGGGCTATATGCGCCTATCGCCAGCATTTCCAGATCGGCCAGTTGACGAGAGCCGACCACGATCCTGGGCAAGCTGCTGGCTTTTTCCCGCAGTTCGGCAGCTTCAGCGCCGCTTGCCATATTCAATATCAGTTCGCCGCCGTGAGGGGCGATCAAACCATCTGTCATCATCTACTTCCTCTTTTTCTCATCTTCCCAGCATTACAGGTACCCTAGAGCCGCCAGACGATCCGTTACCTTCTTTGAGTCATCATCTGCTGGCTCCATATCTTCCTTGCCACGTTCCTGAGCGCAGCTGGACACGCCAGTGTCGTTGGAACGCGGAATTTCAAGATAGCCCAGTTGCTCCAGTTTGGCGAAGATACGCTGGATGCTTTCTTCGACCGTTTCCTGATCCGTATTAATCACCAGCTCTGGATGCTCTGGCTCCTCGTATGGATCATCTACGCCGGTAAAGTTCGTGATTTTGCCCTCATCAACGAGCTTGTACAGCCCCTTGACATCGCGTTGACGGCAAACATCCAGAGGGCATTTCACATAGACCTCAACAAAGTTCCCAATTTCTTTACGCGCCCATTCACGCGCTTCACGATAGGGAGAGATGGCGGCGGAAATACAGACCACGCCATTGCGCGTCAGCAGGCTACAGACAAACGCGATCCGTTTAATGTTGATATCACGATCCTCCCGACTGAAGCCGAGACCTTTACTTAAGTGGGTACGCACAATATCGCCATCAAGCACTTCAACATTGCGGCCTTGCGCTTTCAGACGCTGCTCAATGGCTTCAGAGAGCGTACTTTTGCCCGCGCCCGATAGGCCTGTAAACCAGATCGTAAAGCCGGTATCTGACATAGTATCGACACTCCTTACATAGTTTGCTCATGACTAAAAATACCCTGCGATGACTGCCGTCAGTATCTCTGCTGCGGCTCAAAACGGTTTGCCCTGCATATCAGGCGGGATAGGCACATCCAATTGCTGCAAGATGGTTGGAGCCATATCCATGAGTTGCAATCCGCACAGTTCCCGCCCTCCAGGAACTCCATGTATCGCAGGGTCCTGCTTGATTACCATACCGTATTGTGCATGATTACAATCGTCGGGGCCGGTATCATTTTCGAAAGTATAGATGGAATTATACCCAACGGTGCCGACTGAGCGCCATAGCAGATCCCCAAAGTAGACGATCAGATCGGGCGGAACGCCATTACATTGTTGATAGATTGCTTGCGGTTTAAATACCCTGGTCCCAATAGAAACGCCCTGAGGATCGGCAATAGCCTCAAATTTCGCCTTCAGCTCGTCGCGCAAGGCCTCCACTTCGTCGGCTTTGACGATCCCTTGCGGCTCACGTCCCTCCACATTGAGGAAAATGCGAGCATAATAGCCGCCATCGCCCCAGACTTTTGTGCGGCTCCAGTCGATACCACAGGCATTAATGGAGGTGAGCTGCTCCGGCACCTGTTTGAGCGTTAAATAGCCCTCTCGCATCAACCACTCGTTGACGCAGATGCCACCATCCATTTTTTTCGCGCCATGATCGGAGACGATGAAAACAGTCGTATTATCATCCACTAGCTCTAAAAGCTGGCCGATCTCAGTATCAAGATAGAGGTAATAGTCGTGGATGCTCTTGCTATAGACCGGGTGCGCCTCGTGCTTCGGATGGGTGGGATCGTGATATTTCCATAATCCATGATGAATGCGGTCCGTTCCCATCTCAACAAACATGAAGAAGTCCCAGTCTTTTTCCGCGATCCAGCGTTTTACCAGCTTGAAACGCTTTTCCGTCATCGTATAAATCTGGCGCAAGAGAAAATCTTTATCATTGGTGCGAAAGTTGGGCACATCGACCAGATATTCCCCAACAATAGACTCTATTTCCTGCATAGCAGAAGCTGGATAGGTGTAAGGACGTTCTGGATTCGTCGTTGAAGGTGAGAGAAAACATCCAACCTGGGTACCATTCACTGGTCTGGGGGGATAGGTTTGCGGAACGCCAATCGTAATCACTTTCTTGCCCGCGTGTGAAAGGATATCCCAGACACGATCAACTTTGACAGCAGTGGCATTGGCGAGCGTCTGTTTCTCGTACGAGTAATCGCCACGATTGCGGAAGCCGTAGAAGCCAAGCACGCCCGGATCGCGGCTTGACATCATGGAACTCCAGGCGGGCACCGTGATGGCGGGAATGCAGCTCTCCAGCTTGCCCCACACGCCGCCATCCATCAACCGCTTGAAATGCGGTAGCTCGTCACGCCATTGGTCAAAAACCAATTCTGGCGCTACGCAATCCAGGCCAATTACAAGGACTTTTTTTCGCTGACTCATGAACAATAGAAGCCTTTCAACCTGAAATACATCTCCACACTAAACATAGCATGCTCAATGACCATCACATGTTTGCAAACTGTTTAGAACCGGTTATAAGTCCTGCGGGGTATGTTACAGTTACTCAACAGTACTCTGCTTTATAATTGTAATATTTGCGCCAATCGACAAATATCAATCGCACAATCCACCGAATGATGGGACAGCCAGAGCAAGAGATGTTCTAATAAAAAATGTCGGATGCAGTTGTAAAAAAATTCACATTCCGTTGGTAAGCCAGTACATAGTAATTCACTCTAAATGGAGGTATAGTATGAGTGCGAGACGATAAACTCACGCATACTGCAAATCTGCGTTCCTGGGCGCAGCTCGTCGGCTTTGCCGCAGGATTGAGCGTAGCGCGCCTGCGTTGCAGCCAGCCTGAGCGAAGCTAGCGGCAGTAGCTCCCCGATTCATCGTGGGAGCGTTGGCTGGCTGGATTGCAAAACGACGAAAGTGGCATTTGGGACGTGGAAGGTACTTCGAACAAGGGATAACGCGAGAAAAAGGAGTCTTACCATGACGGGAAAGAAGAAAGTACGTGTAGCGGTGATTGGCGCAGGCAACTGTGCAAGCTCTTTAGTGCAGGGTGTCCAGTATTATCGGGAGGCGCAACCCGACGATTTTGTGCCAGGCTTAATGCACGTTGACCTGGGCGGCTATCATATTCGGGATATAGAGTTTTCTGCTGCTTTTGATATAGATGCCAATAAAGTGGGAAAAGATATCAGCGAGGCCATCTTCGCAACGCCGAACAACACCTATCGTTTTGCTGAAGTGCCGAAACTAGGGGCAAAGGTCTATCGCGGCATGACCCATGATGGGCTTGGCAAGTATCTCTCTCAAGTCATCACAAAAGCTTCCGGGCAGACGAATGACATTGTGAAAATCCTCAACGACACAGGAACTGATGTAGTCGTCAATTATCTGCCGGTTGGTTCCGAGACGGCGACAAAGTGGTATGTGGAGCAAATTTTGCAGGCAGGCGTTGGTTTTGTGAACTGCATCCCTGTTTTTATTGCCCGCGAGCAATACTGGCAGGATCGGTTCAAAGAAGCAAAGCTGCCGATGATCGGCGATGACATTAAGAGCCAGGTTGGGGCAACCATCGTTCACCGCATGCTGGCTCGTCTTTTCCGCGAGCGCGGTGTCAAGCTGGAGCGTACCATGCAGCTCAACGTGGGCGGCAACACCGATTTCTATAACATGCTAGAGCGTGATCGTCTGGAGTCGAAGAAGATCAGCAAAACCAACTCGGTGACCAGTCAGCTTGACTATGAGCTGGGCAGCGACAATGTGCATATTGGGCCTTCCGACTATGTGCCCTGGCTGACGGATCGCAAGTGGGCGTATATCCGCCTGGAAGGTCGCACCTTCGGCGATGTCCCGCTCAA
>DASTZT010000507.1:0-27714 GCA_035764225.1 Ktedonobacteraceae bacterium | reverse complement strand
TGTATGCTGCTGCACATCGTTTCAAGACCGACTGGCTCCTGGTCAAAGCAATTTGTGATTGGGCTGATGGGAATAACTATCAGAATAAGGGCAAGCGTCAGAAACAGGCTGCTGACAACGCTGCGCGCTTTACGCTGCACGTTATCGGGCAGGGCGGCCTAAAGTGACCACACCTGGCAAACTCCGATAATGGTGGAGCAACAAACATATGCAGAGGCAGAGACGCTTTTCTAGCCTGCAAGCGATAGTGATAAGCCTGGTTGTCTTATCAGCTATCACGATTGTCGGGCTCGCCTTCTTTATTGTAAGAAGCCAGGGCATTGCTCAGGGGCTGAATACGTTAACGATCCTTTCCATCGTTCTCGGTACGATCCTCGGCATGCTGACCCTGATGCTCAACTTCTTCCAATGGCACGCTTCGCTAGATAAATCCCAGCAGCAAACGCCATCGGAACCTCATCTACTCAAACCGCCCACACCCAACCCCAACCCACCACCCGTTACCACCATAACACCTCCGCCCGATAATCCAACGGTGGCTGCTACCGCCGTTCTTCCCCCCCTGACCAGCGTGGCAGATCAGCCCTCGCAGATCGATTGGGGAGAAGCTCCCAATATAGAACGCTTCTACGGACGAGTACAAGAGCTGGCAGAACTCAAGCAATGGATCGAGCAAGACCACTATCAGGTGGTGGCGCTGCTGGGCATGAGCGGCGTAGGCAAAACCACGCTTGCCAGCACCCTGGCTCAGCACATTAGTGCTAACTTTGACTACGTATTCTGGCGCTCGGTACAAAACGCCCCCCCATTGGAGAGCATCCTGAGCCGATGCATCCTTTTCTTATCCGATCAACAGCAGCTCGATCTGCCAGTTGAAACAGACCAGCAAATTGCCCTGCTCATCAATTACCTGAGAAAGCATCGCTGTTTACTGATTCTGGACAATTGGGAATCATTATTAAAAAGTGGCAATCAAGCAGGGTATTACCTGGATGGCTACGAAGGCTTTGGCAGATTGGTCGAGCAAGTTGGAACCATCCGGCACAAAAGCTGTCTGCTGCTCACTAGCCGTGAAAAGCCGCGCGAGCTGCCCCGCCTTGAAGGGAAAACCGGTCCAGTGCGGTCAATGGTGCTTGCGGGACTGGCTGAAGCGGAAGCCCAAAAGATCCTTGAGGATGAAGGGCTTTTCGCCACAGGCGAGACCTGGAGCAAATTTATCGCGCTTTACGCGGGCAATCCCCTCGCCCTCAAGCTCGTTTCCGAACCCATCCGCGAACTATTTCGGGGCGACGTGGCGGCATTTCTGGCTGAGGGAGAAGCCCTGACTGGCGATATTCGCGAACTGCTCAATCAGCAATTCCAGCGCCTCTCGGCCTTAGAGCGAGAAATTATGTACTGGCTGGCGATTGAACGCGAGGCCGTTTCTCTCAGCACGTTGCACGAAAATATTGTCCATCCCGTCTCAAAGGGAGACCTGTTGGAAGGGCTTAAATCGTTGCGCCGCAGATCGATGCTTGAGACCAGCAGCACAGCAAGCTTCGCCTTACAACCGCTGGTGATGGAATATGTGACGGCTCGTCTGATCAAACAGGTAGCAGAGGAAATTTATCAAACCACTCCGAATTTATTACATAGCCATGCCCTTCTGAAGGCACAGGCCAGAGATTACGTGAGACATAGCCAGGCACAACTCATCCTCGCTCCCCTTGCTGCCGATCTGCTCTCGACGCTGGGCAAAGCCGAGAGCGAGAAGAAACTGAAATTGTTGCTGGCACAACTTTTAGAGACGAACACCCCCGCAAGCTACGCGGCAGGAAACGTCTTAAACCTGTTAATCCAACTGGACGTTAACTTGCGCGGCTATGATTTCTCTCACCTCACCATTCAACAGGCCAACTTACAGGGGGTCACGCTCCCTGATGTCAATTTCTCCTTTGCCACATTTGCCAGAAGCATCTTCACCGAAACTTTTGGCAACATTCTCTCAGTCGCATTCAGTCCTGATATGCAGTTGTTGGCGGCGGGAACTGCGAATGGAGAGGTCGAGCTATGGCGCTTGCCTGATGGCATACCCCTGCTCACATTACAGGGACACATCGATTGGGTGCGGTGCGCAGTGTTTAGCCCCGATGGAAAGATGATCGCAAGCGGCAGCGACGACCAGACCATTCGCCTCTGGAACTCCACGACAGGACAAAATCTCAAGACTTTAGCAGGGAAAAACGGACGCATTTACGCTGTTACGTTCAGTCCTGATAGTCACACCGTTGCCAGTGGTGGCGATGACCAGGCCGTTTCCCTCTGGGAAGTTGCTTCCGGTCGCTGTCTTAAAGTTTTACGCCATCACAACAACCGCATACGCTCCATTGCTTTCAGCCCTGATGGCAAGCTGCTGGCCAGTGGCGGCGATGACCAGCAGGTAAAGCTTTGGGACGTTGGCACAGGGGTATATCTCCAAACGTTACAAAAGCAGTGCGGACAGATTTATTCCGTCGCATTCAGTCCCGATGGGCAGATACTGGCGACGGGCAGCAAAGATCAGACGGTACGCCTCTGGGATATTACTACTGGTCAATGCTTCAAAGTGCTGCAAGGGCATAGGAGCAATATTCAAGCCATTGCTTTCAGCCCCGATGGCAGCTTGATTGTCAGTGGCAGCGAAGATCAGACGGTGCGTCTCTGGGATATGAGCACGGGTCAATGCCTGAAAACGCTTCAGGGACATAGCAATAGAGTGCGTTCCGTCGCCTTTGGAGCCGATGGCGCAACGATTGCTAGCGGCAGCGACGACCAGACGGTGCGCTTATGGGACGCGAAAACGGCCCAGAGGCTCAAGACGCTTCAGGGACACAGCAACTGGATCTATGCGACCATCTTCAGCCCCGACGGCTCCACAATCGTGAGCGGGAGCGACGATCAGCATATCCATCTATGGGATGTCAGCACAGGAAAGGCGCTTAGCACGTTACGGGGACATAGCGGCTGGATCTACACGCTGGCCTTTAGCTCTGATGGACAAACCATCGCCAGTGGGAGCGACGACCGCACGATCCGCCTGTGGGATGCCAGTTCTGGCCAGAGCCTCAAAACCTTGCGCGGCCACAATGGGCGTATCCGTTCCGTAGCATTTCATCCCACCGATAACATACTGATTAGTGGCAGCGACGACCAGACCATTCGCCTCTGGGAAACCATGACAGGCCAATGCCTCAAAACACTTCAAGGGCATAGTGACCGCATACGGACAGTTGCCTTTAGCCGGGATGGCTCAACCATTGCCAGTGGCGGGGAAGATCAAACCATCCGTCTCTGGTACAGCAGCACAGGCCAGCATTTCCAAACGCTCAAAGGGCATGTAGGGAGAATATGGGCCGCTGCCTTCAGTCCCGACGATAGTCTTCTGGCCAGTGGTGGCGATGACCAGAAGCTCCATCTATGGGATGCCCATTCGGGTAAGTGCCTCGACACGCTGCAAGGACATAGCGGCAGGATCTACTCCATTGCCTTTAGCCCCGACGGCAACAGGATGGCAAGCGGCAGTGAAGATCAAACTATTCGTCTCTGGGATGCCGAGAGCCATCAATGCCTCACTATTCTGGAAGGGCACACCAGCAGAATTCGTTCTGTCGCCTTCAACCCGGATGGCGACACGCTTGTTAGCGGCAGCCATGATGGTACCATCAAACTCTGGGATCTTCAGAGCGGCACCTGTCAACAGACCTTGAGAAGCGATAGGCCGTATGAACGCATGAATATCACAGGAGTCAAAGGTCTGACCCCGGCACAAAAGGCCAATCTGCTGATCTTAGGGGCCATCGAAGAGTCATAAAATAATGCAGCCAGCGAGCAAAGCAATCTGCTCGCTGGCTGCGCTCTGATCAGCGTTTTTTACAACTGGGCCAGCAAATTGTTGAGTCGATTAACGAAATTCACCGGATCGTTGAGCGTTTCACCGCTGCTAAGCACCGACTGATCGAAAAGTACATTGGCCCAATCAGCAAATTGCTTCTCGTCCTCTTCTCGCTTCATCCGTGCAATAACGGCATGTTGGGGATTAATCTCCAGGATGGGCTTGTCATTGGGCACCATCTGGCCCGCTGATTGCAGCAGACGCTTGAGGCTGGGATCGATGCCATACTCATCAACGACCAGACAGGCGGGAGACGATGTCAGGCGTGCAGTCGTACGGACATCTTTGACCTTCTCTCCCAAAGCCGTCTTGATACGCTCTAACAGATCTTTGGCCTCATCAGCGCTCTTCTGCTGCTCTTCCTTCTCCTGCGCATCCTCCATGCCAGCAAGATCGATCTCGCCCTTAGAGACGGACTGGAGTTGATGGCCCTCGAACTCAGAAAGCTCCGGTACAGCCAGGTGATCTACCGGATCAGACAAGAGCAGGACTTCGATATCCTTCTTCTTAAAGATTTCCAGCAAGGGGCTATCCTTAGCAGCGGCATAGCTATCGGCCACGATATAGTAAATTTTGTCCTGACCGGGCTTCATGCGGGCCACATACTCTTCGAGAGAAACCTCCTGCTGCTCGCTGCTAGACATCGTCGTAGCAAAACGTAGCAACTTGGCCAGCGACTCGCGGTTGGTGCGATCTTCTAAGAGACCTTCTTTGAGCACACGGCCAAACTCTTTCCAGGCGGTAGCATACTTCTCTTTATCGCTCGCGGCCAGGTCGGAGAGCAGGCCGAGCACCTTCTTTGTCGCGGTCGAACGAATGGTATCGATCAAACGGTTATGCTGCAAAATCTCACGCGATACGTTGAGCGGGAGATCGCTGGAGTCGATAATACCGCGCACAAAACGCAGATATCTGGGCATCAGCTTCTCAGCATCGTCCATGATAAAGACACGCCGCACATAGAGCTTCACCCCATGCTGCTGCTCGCGCGTCCACAGGTCAAACGGCGCGCGGGGAGGAATATAGAGCAGGAGCGTATACTCGTGCGTGCCCTCCATGCGGCTATGGACATAGGCCAGCGGATCGGTAAAATCGTGGGCAATGTGCTTGTAAAATTCGTTGTACTCCTGCTCGCTGATCTCATTTTTAGAGCGCGTCCAGAGAGCCGAGGCCCGGTTAACAACCTCATCTTGCTTCTCTTCCCCTTCTTTGACTTCTGCTTCCGAGGTCATCTCAATGGGGAACAGAATATGATCAGAATATTTGCGAATAATAGCGCGTAAGCGATAGCCCGTGAGGAAATCGTCTTCGCCCTCACGCAGATGCAACACCACTTCTGTGCCACGAGTGGGCTTTTCAACATTTTCAATCGTATATTCGCCCTGTCCGCTCGACTCCCAGCGCACGCCTTCTTCGGCAGCCAGACCAGCTCGACGCGTTGTCAACGTCACTTTATCAGCAACCACAAAAGACGAGTAGAAACCAACGCCAAACTGTCCGATCAGGTTAGCATCCTTGCGCTGGTCACCAGTCAGCGACTTGAAAAACTCGCTGGTACCCGATTTCGCGATGGTACCGATGTGCTCTATCACATCGCTACGGCTCATACCAATACCGTTATCAGAGACGGTTACTGTGCGAGCATCCTTATCATAATCAATACGAATCTTAAAGTCTGAATCATTCTCATAGAGGGCAGAGTCAGAAAGCGCATCAAAGCGCAATCGATCAATAGCGTCTGACGCATTTGAGATCAACTCGCGTAAAAAAATCTCTTTGTTGCTATAAAGCGAGTGAATCATCAGATCGAGCAGTTGCTTTACCTCTGCCTGAAAGCCTAACGTTTCTTTATCGGTAACCGTCATCGAATCCTCCGCTGCAATCAACCATGAGCGTTCTATACACAATAGACAATAAGACTTGAACAGGCGTAAAACCTGGGCGGGCGTGCAAGACCGGGGCGAGCGCAAAACCCGCCCCGACATTGCAAAAGTTTCTATATTGGCCTAGTACTCAGGCATGGCTGGAGCAGCGGCCTTTTCTTTTTCCGGCAGGTCGGTGATCAGAGCTTCGGTCGTCAGGATCATCGCGGCAATGCTGGTCGCGTTCTGCAGAGCCGAGCGGGTCACTTTGGCAGGATCAATGATCCCGACCTCGACCATATCTTCGTAGCGGTCGGCAAGCACATTGTACCCATAATGGCTGTTGTTGTGCTCCTTCTGAGCGCGACGAACGCCCTCAACAACCACAGACCCATCACGACCACCGTTGATAGCGAGCTGGCGCAGAGGCTCTTCCAGAGCGCGACGCAGAATGGTCGCGCCAGTCGCGGAATCGCCCTGAAGCTGCAAACCATCCAGGCTCTGAATCGCATTGAGCAGCGCCACGCCACCACCGGGAACCAGACCCTCTTCCACAGCGGCGCGGGTGGCAGAAAGGGCATCTTCGACACGCGTCTTGCGATATTTCATCTCAACTTCGGAGCCTGCGCCAACGCGGATAATCGCGACGCCGCCGGAGAGCTTGGCCATACGCTCCTGAAGCTTCTCGCGGTCATAGTCGCTGGTGGTTTCCTCGATCTGGGCTTTGATCTGGCGAACGCGGGCATGGATATCCTCGGCGCTTCCATGACCCTCAACGATAGTGGTGTCGTCTTTATGGGAAACCACGCGCCGGGCAGAACCAAGATCAGCCAGAGTGACGCTATCCAGGCGGCGGCCCATCTCTTCGCTAATGACCTGTCCACCGGTCAGGACCGCGATATCACGTAGCATCTCTTTGCGGCGATCTCCAAAGCCGGGGGCCTTGATAGCCAGCACATTGAGGATGCCACGCAATTTATTGACGACCAGGGTTGGCAGCGCATCGCCGTCCACATCTTCGGCGATAATCACGATTTCGCGCCGGCCTTGCTGGGTCATGGCTTCTAGCACAGGCAGAATATCTTGCACCGCGCTAATTTTTTTATCGGTAATCAGAATGTAGGGATCGTCGAGGGCAGCTTCCATTTTCTCCGAGTTGGTCACAAAGTAAGGGGAGATATAGCCCTTATCGATCTGCATGCCTTCAACATACTCGGTCTCGAAATTAATGCCGCGCGACTCCTCAACGGTGATGACACCGTCTTTGCCGACTTTCTCCATCACCTCAGCGATCAGATCACCGATCATCTCATCAGCAGCCGAGATTGAGGCAATTTGCGCAATCTCTTTCTTGCCCTCAACCGGGATAGCTTCCGAACGAATATAGTCTACAATCGCACGCGTTCCCTGGTCGATACCAAGCTTGAGCTGCATGGGATTAGCGCCAGCAGCCAGGTTTTTGAGGCCTTCGTTGACGATGGCCTGCGCCAGCACGGTCGCAGTGGTTGTGCCATCACCGGCAACGTCGTTGGTCTTGGTGGCAGCTTCTTTGAGCAGTTGCGCCCCCATATTCTCAAAAGGCTCTTCAAGCTGGACCTCTTTGGCCACCGTCACGCCATCATGGGTCACGGTGGGAGCGCCAAACTTCTTATCCAGGGCCACGTTGCGCCCCTTAGGGCCGAGCGTAACTTTGACGGCCTCCGCCAGGATATCAATCCCTTTCTTCAGGGAACGGCGGGCCTGTTCATCAAAAACAAGTTGCTTTGCCATAAATATTTACTGCCTTCCTTAATAATCCTAACCAACCACGGCCAGAATATCATTCTCTTTCAACACCAGGTATTCCTCGCCATCCAGTTTGAACTCGGTACCGCCATATTTGGCAAAAAGTACACGATCACCTTCGCGCAGTTCGATGGCGGCCCGGTCGCCGTTTTCGAGCAAACGACCGCTACCAACGGCAATCACGGTGCCCTCCTGGGGCTTCTCTTTGGCCGTATCAGGAAGCACAATACCACTCCTGGTAACTTCTTCTTTTGCGGCGGGCTTGACCACCACACGGTCGCCAACAGGACGGATTTTAGACATACACGTACTCCTTAATAAATGTGATTGTGAAGAGGTCTAGTTTTACCTGACTGCTCTTTCAGGTACTCAATGCATGACCTCTGAGAGAGTAATATTACCAAACGATAGAGCACAGCATTAATACTATGCAGAGCCTCTCTCAACAGTTACGAGCACCTCTATCGCTTACTCCATAGTTCATATCATATGAGCTGTTAGAACGGCGTAAGAGCAATATTAGAAGAACGTTAGAATTCTGTTTAGGCGAGAGAGAGGGTTGTTGGAGATGTTCAGCTAATTTCGCAGCCTCCAGCTAAAGCGAGCTTCCCGCTTCTCTAGAAAAGCCTGCATCGCCTCTTGCGGAGCGCCGGTCGTGAAGGCAATGCCGAGTGCATTGACTCCATACTCGATGGCGGTATCAAGATCGGTGGTCATCCAGCGATTCACCAGGTCTTTCTGCAGCGCCACAGTGGTAGGGCTATGCTGGCCGATACGGCGGCACACGGCTTTTGCTCGCGGCAGCAATTCGGTCAGAGGCACGACGTAATTGATCAAGCCGTATCGCTCGGCTCTGGCGGCATCCCAGCGATCACCGGTGAGGAGGAATTCTTTTGTGCGGAGAGCGCCGATTAGATTTACCAGCAGGGCGGCTTCAATTACCGAAGGAATGCCAATTTCAATTTCCGGCATGCCGAAGACCGCGCTTTCTGCCGCGATGACCATATCACAGCCAACGACCAGCTCAAGCCCCGCTCCCAGGCAAACGCCATTGACCGCCGCGATCATGGGCTTTTCCATGCGCCGTATCTTTTCAATTAAGGCGTGGAGCTGGCGAATAAATGTTCTGGCCGTGACCGCCGTCAGCTGGCGTAGCTCCCTGATGTCGGCTCCCCCAATAAAAACGCGCTCGCCCGCCCCGGTGATGATGGCGGAACGCAAGGCACCATCAGCCGCCACGACATCGATGGCTCTGGCCATTTCATCGATTGCGGCCCGGCTGAGCACATTAGCACGCCCAGGATTGTTGATGGTGATGATGGCAATCTCGTCTTCGCGCTCTAGCAGAATATTGGTATACGCATCCATATACAGGCTCCTCCCGTGATACGTCTCTTCTCGACTTCGCCCCTATACACTACAAAAGCATATTTTACGCGCTCCCTTGCGCCTCGCGCGTCACTTGCTCTACGGCTGCGGGCACGGCGTGCTCGACCTCAGGAGTCAGGCCAATGGTAGTGGCGAAGTTTTTGCCTTCGACGGCATAGACAACCAGGCTTGGCGGAAGCTCGTACAGCGTCTTTGCAAGCTCAACAGCTTCCGCCACACCAAAAGCATGGGCGGCATGCGAAGAAAGTTTGGTGGGAATGGTCTCTTTGTGCGCATCAAAGCGATAAATTGTTCCGGGCGCAGTGTCGGACAACAGAGCGTCAATCAAAATGACATGATTGGAACCTTCCCACAGATCCATCAGGGTCATACCATCGCCGGTACTCTCTTGACAAGTTACGTCCTGTAACCCCTTCTCTTTAAGTGCTCTGATAACCGCTAACCCGACCGCGCCATCGCCACGATACTCATTCCCAATGCCGATCACAAGCACTGTATTGGCCACTCTATCAACCTCACTTTTCCACACGTAACTCTAGAAAGCGCGTAGCACAGCACAAACTCACCCGTCATTGCTGACACGCGAGGCAACGCTGGCAGAGGCAGGATTGAGCCGGGCCAGCCGCTCCCCCACCTGTCGCAGCATCTCATCGCTCTTGCAAAAAGCAAGGCGGATATACTCGCTGCCAATATGGGCATGCTCCCGACTGTAGAATGACTCAGGCGGAATGCAGGCCACACCATACTCTTTGATTAAGCGGTGCGTAAATTCTAGCGACGTGCCGCTAAATACATTTGAGAATTTCACCAGCACGAAATATGTTCCCTCAGGAGCAAAATATGTTAGTCCGCTGGCATCTAGCGCAGACAAGAGCAATTGTCGCTTCCCTTCGTACATGGTCTGAAATTCCTTGAAGTATGTGTCTGGAAGGTTAAGGGCGTAAGCAATGGCTTCCTGAGCAGGATAGTTCACGGCAAAAGTGATAAACTGGTGCGCCCGCCCCACGCCATCGATCAGATCAGGGTGTCCATAAACCCAGCCGATCTTCCATCCGGTCGAGTTGAAGGATTTGCCGCCGCTACTGATCGTGACGGTTCGTTCGAACATGCCTGGTAATGTAGCTATAGGAATATGCTGTGCATTGTCAAAAGTGAGGTGCTCATAGACTTCGTCAGAGATGACCGTTACATCGTGCTCAATACATAGCTCAGCAATCATGGTCAGTTCTTGTAATGTGAAAACGCGCCCGGTGGGATTTTGCGGGGTGTTGAGGATCAGCGCCCGCGTCTTTTCGCTAAAAGCAGCTCGCAGCTCATCTGGATCAATGGTCCAGGTGGGAGGATGCAAAGGGACAAAGACCGGGACGGCATGCGCCATGATGATATTGGGCACATACGAGTCGTAGCATGGCTCGATCACAATTACTTCATCGCCAGGGTCAACCAGCCCCAGAACGGCAGCAAAAATACCCTCTGTCGCGCCAGCAGTGACGATGACGCCACGAGCCGCGTCGATATCCATCTTATAAAAACGGGCGGCATGCGCAACAACGGCGTTACGCAACGCAAGGCTGCCATTGCCGGGCGCATACTGATTGTATTTGCCGGATTGCAGCGCCTCTATCATCTGCATCACCACGTCCTGTGGAGCATCAAAATCCGGCTTTCCCTGACCCAGATTCAGCGCATTATACTGTTGCGCTAGATTGTTAATCTCAGTAAAAATAGTGGTGCCGAAGGTTGCCACGCGCTGAGCAGAAGTTGACATATGACATGCTGCCTTTCAACTGAACTGTTACCCTCTAATTGCTGTAGCCATTATACACAGCGCCCCTTCTCATCGCAATAGACAACCACAACCGCACCTAATAGCATCGACTGCTCAATGTCGTGCCGACCTGATTGAGCGCGTCGCCACGAAGGCTTCCCTATCGATCAGGGCGAACGATGAGGATGGGCAACCTTGTCGCGTTAAGCACGCGCTCGGTGACGCTTCCCATCACCCAGTGCTCAAAGCCCCCTCGGCCATGCGTTGCCATTGCGATGATATCACAATTTGCAAAACCTGCTTGCGCTCCCATCCCCTCGCCAGTCTCGGCCATGTCGATCAGGCTGCCCGCCACATCAGGATCAACCACAACAGACGTGGTAACCAGCGGATTGAAGCGAGCGATTTCTCCATCGCGCAATCGCTGCGCCACTGCTTGCAGATATATCTCTGTCTCCGCTACAGCTTTCTGCTTGACAGCTATAACCCACTCGCTATCTTCATCAAGCCAGGCAGGTGGGAGGACACGTACCAGATGCAACGCGCCTTGCAGGGGGGTCGATAGAGCTGCACTGAGGTAGGCGGCGGGGAGGAGCGATGCTTCGGCGAGCGGCGAGCCGTCCAGCGCCACCATAATCCGTACCGGACGCATGCCCAACGGATGAAGATTGGTTGGCACACCCGCCCCCTCTCTGAGCACAAGCACGGGGACAGGGCTATGGCGAGCCACTTTCTGGGCTACGCTGCCAAAGCGCCAACGGTGGTCGCCAGTTACGCCATGACTGCACATCACCACAAAATCAACGTCATCCGCACGCATAATTGGCAACATCGTCATCGCAGGATCGCCAGGAGGAACCTCTGTTGTCACTTTGATTCCCACCAGTTCATTTGAAGCTGCAATAGTCGCAAGATAGTGGGCGGCCTTCGCTGTGTCAGCATCGAGAGCTTGCTGCATCTCTTGCGGCGATTTCCACGAGAAATGGGCAAAGTCCGCCGGAGAAGTAACGACATGGAGCAATACGAGCGAACCACCAAAAGTACGGGCAAGCTTCGCCGCAACGGGCACCGCCTGCTCTGCCCGTTTTGAGCCGTCAAGAGGCACCAGAATCCGCTGGAACATTGTTTTCCCCTTTCTATCAGACAGGCAGTAGTATTGATTTCACATCGGCTATTTATCTGCTATGAGCATATATCTACCTATTTACAGGATCATCACAAGAACCTCCTCTCATCTCACGTTCAGGTCACGCAGAAAGTTCCTGCGCCCCTCCATTGCGGCGCTTAAAAAAATCAGCTACAATATCAACTGGCAAGCGAGTTACATGGTATAGCATAAGTTTTGATGGATTTTGATGCAGGACAAGGATGCCGCCGGATGGATAACACACCGCAATCGAATGTCCCTTATTCCGACTGGAATACCCCGAATCTGCAAGACTATCCCCCTCTGGCTCCCTATCAGTACCCTCAATCCTCATGGGCAGATAATTTTGGGCTTTTGGGGATTTTATTTGTGAGAGGATGTGGTCCCAGAACATGGGGCTGTCTCATCTCTTTACTATTGCTGATTACTCTCGGCACGGGGATCGTATTTTTCGCTGGCACAATTCTGGCTATCGGCCCAACGACGATCACGGTTAGCTCTCATCCGCTGCTGATACTCAACAACGATACCTACAATAATGCTCCAACCATCCATATTCATAGCGGCGCTAGAGGGAACCAGATCGTACTCCAACCGGCCAGCTTCCCCTTCCACTTCGTGCTTCCTTACGATCAGACGCCCGACCATAGTACGCTAATTGTTGACACGAACGCGGTCGCAAGTCAATTGCTTGACATTACCGTACCTGCCACAACCGATTTGAAGATTTCCACCAATTCGGGCAACATCGAGGTCAATGGAGTAAGCGGACAAATGGTGCTCTTAAGCAATGGCGGCTCGATTACCGTGACGAACAGTATCCTGAGCAATGCCTCGCTGCTCAATGCGAATACGGGCATGATTAAAGTATTACAGAGCACATTAAGCGGGCCAGTGACCTTCAGCAATAACCAGGGCACAACTATTTTCGCAGGCTCGATTGCCGCTCAGGGGAACTATCAATTCCTATCCAACCAGGGTGCCATCGACGTGACTCTGCCTCGCACCGCTTCATTTCATATCGATGCTGAGGTCACTAATGGTTCGATCACTGCTGACTTCCCTGGCGTACAAGTACAGCAATCCGCCATCCACGATGATGTGGGCACGCCTCCTCGCGCTCAGCTAACGCTGCAAAATAACGCGGATATCCATTTGCACGCAGCCAAAGGAGCATAAACATATGCAATATTACTCGCCAGGGCGCATCCAGCAACTACGACCAGGGAGACGCAGTCCGCTGGGGAGCCTGTTTTTCCTGCTCGTTCTTATCGCTGGACTTAGCTTTTTTATTTATAAATACCAGACCGGCACGACGATTTCGACAAAGTCGCATCCAACCCTGGTTATTCCCACATGTACCGGTTCAGCGCATATTCAGGCCGCAAAAGCTGTTGACCAGATAACCATCGCAGGATGGCCTTTTCCCCCTTACCAGCTCGATCAGGCCAGCAACACCGTAACGGTTAGCGACTGCAATCGCACCATTATCGTACCGGCACAGACCGATCTAAAGATTGACGCCGACACTATCGACGTGATTGGAGTGAGCGGACAGATGCAATTGTCAACCAATGGAGGTACCATCACGTTAACTCAGGTGACGCTCCTGGGCCAATCCAACTTGCAAAGCAACGGCGGCCCGCTTCGCTTCAGCGGCTCAATCGCACCTCAAGCAAGCTGCACCTTTGATGTTAACGGAGGTTCAATCGATCTTGCCTTGCCAACTGATGCCATATTCCATATCGATATTACTGGCATCATCAGCTCAATCACCAGCGATTTCCCAGGCTTATCGCCGCAGAACAATGAAGTTCACGCCGATATTGGGCTTTCTCCTAGCGCAAAGCTTAAGATAGACGTGAACGACTCGCCGATTATTCTGAAAAAGATATGAGCTGACAAATATTTTATTGGTGAGAGTTCGGCTAACCCCGAATCCTCACCAGAAGGCTTTTAGCTTCCTCTAAATGATTTATGTCAATTCCTCTGATTTTACTTTTGCTCATAGGCTTCCTGCAGAGTTTTGATGTCGATCTTTTTCATCTGAAGCATGGACTCCGTCACTCTACGCGCCTTCTCAGGATTCTTGTCCTGCATCATCTCAAGTAAAACGCTGGGAACGATCTGCCACGATACTCCATAGCGATCTCTGAGCCAGCCGCACGCAACTTCATCACCGCCCGCGGTGAGTTTCTCCCACAGCTCATCGACCTCCTGTTGTGTCTCGCAGCTCACGAAAAACGAAATGGCTGGTGTGAACATATATTCTGGGCCGCCATTTAAGGCTACAAATGCCTGACCTTCGAGCTGGAACTCCACAGTCATGACCGTTCCCTTTTGTCCTGGTCCCGCGTCTCCATAACGCGTGATGCTCTCAATCCTCGAATTTTTGAAAATGGAGATATAAAAGTGCGCGGCCTCTTCAGCGTTCTTATCAAACCACAAAAACGGGGTGATTTTTTGGATGCGCGTCTCCCTGTTGTTGCTTACCATAGCATGTCTTCCTCTCTCGCCTTCAGAATATTCCTTGTCATTCGCATAGCTATAGTTTACAGCCGATCAGCCGATAAGACTTCTCGGATCTTGCCGATTCAAAAGCATATACCTTCGCAAAAAAACTGTAGCACACCCATGACAAACACGCTACGGACCATTGCAATCTACTCGTTTATAAGGTAATATATCTATATAGAACATTAGTTCTACACAAATCAGGCCGTTCATGGCTTTCAAAGAAAATATCACCTTCACAGAACATATACCGCAGTTTTATGGAGGTGCTAGTAGCAAGTAATGGTATGGGCATGAATACGTGACAACCGTGATTACCCAGCAGGGCAAAACAATTGAGGTCATCTCCCAAACTGAGCTATGGAGTCCCTTTGTCTCAGGGGAGCATGTGCGGGCCTATTGCCACATCCACGGGAGCGATCACCAGCGTTCACTCTCGATCAACCGCGCAACCGGATGGGGCCATTGTTTCAATGCCACCTGTCAGGCCGTTGTGCTTGTCGCTGAATGGAATCCCGAAGTGGCGTCCCATCTTTTACAGTACGATATTCAAGCATCTTCCCCGTTTCATCCCTCAACACCCTCTCATAAACCGCAACGGCAACCGCTTGCATACCAGCCCCCTCTATTCCGTGAGCAGCCAGAAACACCCGTATGGCAGCAAAAAGAACTCGGCACACTCGTGGCTCTCGAAAAGCGCATGAACTGCGCATTGGCTCGCTCCCGACTCGCCCGCACATACTTACGTGAGCGCAAACTTTCCGTTGAGCTTGCTTTATCGACTGGCGTCTGCTTCCTCCCGCCAAAAGTGCAGCTTCAGAGTACGTTGCGACGCTGGGCCGGGCGTATTATCTTTCCCCTTGTTACCCCCATGAGCCAGGGCTATATCGGACGCACGCTCTGCGGCTGGCGTTCCGGTATGGACGAGAACTATCATAAGGCCCTGCTCGATCAACGGAACCGGGCCAGGCGCTGGCTCAAAACCAATCCAGCTGGCTGGTTTAGCTCTAACCTCGACCAGCTCGCACGCTCTATCCTCGTGGTTGAAGGCGCGTTTGATCGTCTGACCCTGCTCTCAGCTGGCTTTGCAAGCAATGAAGTGGTGGCGCTGACAGGTACCGCCATGCAACCTGATTGGCTCCCACCTCAGGTCAAAGAGGTGATCCTGGCCCTGGATGGAGACGAGGGAGGCAAAGAAGCCAGCTACCGCATCGCAGACCTGCTTGCCCGCGATGGTATAGCCGTCAACCTCTGCCTCCCGCCTCAGGATCGTTGGGGCAAAGACTGGAACGAACGCTGGCGACACATTGGACGCGAAGCCGTAGAGCCGCTGATTGAGCTGGCCGCTCCACCGCCTCGGACGCTCAAATTGTCTTCTTAAGATGACATCTCCTTCCTTGAAGGTTTAGAATAGAGAAATACATTATCTCTACCTTGTATAAGCGAACGAGAAGCCTGAAGATAAAAAATCGTTCGACAGGAAAGGAGCAACACTATGGCAGTTCACGGAGACCGCGCGATCTGGCAAGCCGAAGAGGCTGGCCTGGAGTTAATCAATAGCACGATTGGAGATATGCTGGATCGACAAGTGGCTATCAGGCCAGACAAGGAGGCGCTGGTCTACAATTATCCCGAAATCGGGCTTGATTTGCGCCTGAACTTCCGCCAGTACCGCGATGAGGTGGATCGGCTAGCAAAGGGGCTGCTGGCGCTAGGTATTCAGAAAGGCAACCATATCGCCGTCTGGGCACCGAACCTGCCGGAGTGGATTCTGCTCCAGATTGCGCTGGCACGTATCGGGGCTGTGATGGTGACGGTCAACACTGCCTATAAGAAAAGCGAGATCGAGTACGTCTTGCGCCAGGGCGACATTACGACCCTCTTCTTGGTGGAAGAGCATCGCGGCAATTCGTATCTGGATTCGGTCTACCAGATTGCGCCCGAACTGCAAAGTCTCGCCGATCCCCTGCACGAGCCATTGCACAGCGCAGCCCTCCCTCGCTTGCAACGCGTCGTTCTGATCGGCAATACACCCCACCCCGGCTGTTTGCTCTTCTCACAGGTCCAGGCAGCAGGCGAGCACATCACAGACGAAGAGCTACAGACACGTATGGCCAGCGTCACACCGCAAGATGTGGCGATGATTATGTATACCAGCGGCACAACCGGCTTCCCCAAAGGAGCCATGTTAACTCACTACAACATTACCAACACCGTGCATGTCATCACCCACAACCAGGATTATTCCGCTGATCGCTACGTCTGCCCGATGCCGCTATTCCACATCGCAGGCTCAAATTTTGTTATTTTTGCCTTGATGAACGGGCTTACAATGATCCCGCTAATCGCCTTCGATCCGGCTAAAGAGCTGGATCTGCTTCACCAGGAAAAGGGTACAACCTCTTTTTGTGTCCCAACCATGCTCATTGCCATGCTCAACCATCCTCGTTTCGCGGCTGGCGAATTCGATCTCGCCCCCTTGCGCCAGGTCTATACGGGAGGTACCGCCATTCCAGTTGTGTTAATGGAGCAGGTTCGCGAAGCGATGGGAGCCGATTGCAAAATCTTCTTCGGCATGACCGAGTCCACCGGAGCTGGCACGAAGACGCTTGACGATGACACCTTTGAACTTAAATCGGCCACGGTAGGTAAACCGTATCCCCATCTAGAGGTCAAAATTGCTAATCCGGCAACGGGCGAAGCAGTTGGCGTTGGAGAACGCGGCGAATTGATGATGCGAGGCTTTCCTGTAATGAAGGGCTACTACAACATGCCCGAAAAAACTGCCGAGGCTATCGATAAAGAGGGCTGGCTGCATACGGGTGATCTGGCAACGATGACACAAGAGGGGTATGTTAATATTGTAGGGAGGGTCAAGGAGATGATTATCCGAGGCGGCGAAAATGTCTATCCGGCAGAGGTGGAGCAGTTCTTGATGCGCCATCCCAAGATCGAGGATGCTCAGGTGATTGGCGTACCCGATGCCACGATGGGCGAAGAATCGGTAGCAGTCCTGCGTCTCAAAGCTGGTGAGAGCGCGACCGAGGAAGAGATCCGCAGCTATTGCAAAGCCAATATCAGTCGGCACAAGGTTCCCAAGTATTACACCTTCGTGACGGCCTATCCCCTGACTGCCAGCGGGAAAATCAAGAAATTCGAGCTACGGACACAACTTATCAAGGATCTGGGCCTGGAAGAGCTGGCAAAGATCAGAACGGCATAATGTATTCTTTCGAACAGAAGGCGCAAAGTCGCATCGTAGGGGCAAGGGGGCTGGATGAGGGTAGATGGGGCCTTGCGCTTGCCCTTGCCCTGCCAGTGGTTAATGATACCAGGGACGCTCAATGAATTGGACGCGATAAATCGGGTCGGTACGACATTTGAATATCCCCAAAAAGAAAAGAGCACACTATATGAACACCTTGACGCCACTTGAAACGCTGTACGACCCGGAACAGGGACGTAATCTGCTCCCTTTACCGTCTGAGCTTGCCAGACTCTATGGGACGCTCGGATTTCCAGAGCATCCCGACCGACCCTATATTATTGGGAACTTTGTGACGACGCTGGATGGGGTTGTCGAGCTGGACGTGCCAGGGCATCAAGGCGGTGGCGATATTAGCGGCTTCAACCAGCACGACCGCATGGTGATGGGATTGCTGCGAGCAACAGCCGATGCCGTCATTGTTGGCGCGGGTACGCTCAACGCCTCGCCGGGCCATCGCTGGACCGCTGAGCGCGTGTATCGCCCTCTTGCCAACGCATACCGCGAGCTACGCACTACGCTGGGCAAGACAGAAACGCCGCTCAATGTGATTGTTTCCGCGCAAGGCAAGATTAATCTCAATCACGCGTTATTCCATACTCCAGAAATACAGGTATTGATTGTAACCACACCTCAGGGAGCACAACGGATCGAGGCCCAACAAGCGCTCTCAGCCAATACCCAGATCGCCACCATCGCTGCAACGGGTCGTCTCACTACCCAGGATATCATAGAGGCCGTATGCCACATTCGCCCCTGTGACATGATTCTGGTCGAGGGCGGTCCCCATCTCATCGGAGACTTCTTCGCCGAACGCTACCTGGACGAACTCTTTCTGACCCTGGCCCCCCAACTTGCAGGCCGCGACTCCCACGATAAATCGGGGAGCTACAGAGACCGCCCCGGCCTGATTGCTGGCAAGCTCTTCGCCCCGGAGCATCCCCGCTGGGGGACGCTGATCGGCGTCAAACGGGCGGAAAGCCATTTGTTTCTGCGTTATGGGTTTGAGACGGTGATTCGGCCCTAATGCTATCTATTCGAAACACTCGTCGAACCCTTCGTGGCGACAAAGCTTTTGTGGGGACGAGACTCTATGGCGACGGCATTCATGACATCCAATTTATCGCCTGCCTGTTCCAAAACGGCGTCCGCTTCAGCGCCGTGAACCGCGTCGCCACAGAGTCTCATCACTACCTACACAATTCTTCGCTATACATAATCGCGAAACGCAGAAAAGCAAGCGTCTCGCTTAAATCGTCTTTTACATGCTGTGATCGCCAGGTCAACGCTTTCTCGATGGTTGGTCGCCAGTTGGGATCGAGGGCTTGACAGGCCCAGGCTGCGGCTTCAGGTTTGGAAGCTACAACGCCCTGTCGCAACGTGTATAAGGCTCGACACATGGTCAAAATGGCAAACGCTTGATAATCGCGCGGACGTAACCATTCTGAGCCTGCGAGTTGAGCTTTCCAGAAGGTTCTGAGCATCTCACACACGGCGGCTTTAATTGCTTGCATCGGAACGGGATCGATCAGTGTTTTGGGTGATGGTCCCCATACCACGACTCCATATTCGCGTACAATATGGCGCTCAATGATCCAGTTGCTGCCATGTTGGCCAACGTGAAAATCCCAATCTATCCCAATCGTTGGATGGTTGGCATCATGCGGATCGTAGCTTCGTAGAGCTGCACGCGGAATGTAGGAGCCTTCTAAGTGATTAGCGTAGAGCAGTCCACTGGCGGCGATATCAGCGTGCATATTTCGCAGTTCTTCCAGCACGTTTTCGATCAGTTCCTCCGTTGTTACCATCAGGAAATCGATATCGCTGGACTCCGGGTCAAAATCTCCTAATGAGAGCGAGCCATAGAGGTAACAGCCGATCAGCTTGTCGCCCAGGATCGTTTGCACTTTGGCAAGCAGCAGATGAAGCAGTGCGTTAACATCACCATATGGCGTCGGATTTGTGGATGCGGTGAAAGACAATCTTATACTCCTACTCAAAACAGAAAGACTTTGCAAATATACGCATTGTGATTAGAATAAGCAATGATCTTTTGGTTTTCCTGATCGCTGTTGCAAAATATAACACAACCGTGAACAAAATTATAAAGGGAAGGAAGATGGCAGATGTTTCAGCATAGTAGCACGACAAACAGTTGCTCCCTCTGTGGCAAAGAGCGAGATAAAGTACAGCAACTTATAACAGGTCCAGGGGGAGTGTGTATCTGTGATGGGTGCGTTGTCCTCCACCGGGAGGCCATTGAAAGGGAGTGGCAAGCGGCTCAGCAAAAGGGTGAGGCGGTTAACGCTAACAGAAAAATGATCATCACCTGCAACACCTGTGGCGTCACTTCTCCTGCTAGCCACAATTACTGCTTTCATTGCGGTCAGAAGTTGAGATAAATATTTGGGTCTTTTCCTGGGGCTGTATCGTGATCTCAATAGGATCATTAAATTAAAGTTCAGCCATAAGGAGATTTAGAGTATGACAGGTGATTACTCATCCCCTGAAGTGGTGCCATCAACGCAAAATGGCACTATTAACATCGTTCCTCTCTACGTCCCTGAAGCGCCTGCGGCTACAACGACACCACATCTCACTTATAACAATGGGCCATTGCTCACGGCAGTCCAGGTTTTCACCATTTTCTGGGGATCAGCCTGGCAACAACCATCATTGAACGCTTTAGTACAGAACATCAACAGTTTTTTTGGCTTTATCCTGACCAGCGCCCTGATCGACCAGCTTACAGAGTATAATACTCAAGAGCAGCAAATCGGGCATGGCAGTCTTATTGGTACAACGATGGTTACGACAGCCGATCCCGGCTCATCCATAGCCGATAGCGATATTCAACAGATGCTCAACGATGGAATCACCAACGGCACATTCCCACAGCCAACTGCCAACACGCTTTACTTTGTCTATCTGCCCAGCGGTACGACCGTCACGCAAGGAGAGGTAAGCTCCTGCCAGACATTCTGTGGCTATCACGATACCATTAACGGGCAGATTTTCTACGCCGTGATGCCCTATCCCGATTGCGAGGGCTGCATGAACAACCTCTCCGTCTTCGACGCCCTTACGACAACCAGTTCCCACGAATTGTGCGAGGCTATAACGGACCCCATTCCGGGGCAGGGATGGTACGATCAGAATAATGGAGAGATTGGCGACATCTGCGCCTGGCATCTCAAGCAAGTCGGCAACTACACCGTGCAGATGGAGTGGTCGAATAACGCTAAGAACTGCGTTTAGCTGATTGCTCTTTCGTTAGAAAAGCAGGGAGGGGGAACCACTCCCCCTCCCTAGAATGCGTCATCCAGGGGCGCTATCCACTCCAAATGTCCATCGACCTGCATCAGCGCAACAGGCTTGTCGTCATCGGGTCCATGCAACTCTAACGCGCCTCGTGGGTCTGCCACTGTACCAACGTGTGGCACAGACGCAGGCTCTTGCCACACATGATAGAGCGGCCCATCTTCTCCAAGAGCATCGATGGCTTCATCAAATGCGATCCGCCGCTCTATTGGCACATGCATCCGTGTGGCAGCATGAAAGACGACACGCGGTTCACTGGACGGCAACCGCTTGCTTAACGCAGGACATACATCGATGGCATCGCCAGCAATGATGGTTGGGGGATCGGCTGCCACGCTCTCAAGGGCTGCCGAAAGTAACGCTGCCTCGTGCTGATTCTCCGGCCACACGAGTGCTCTGAGCCAGAGATGTTCTCTGGGCTCGGTTGCATCCACCGGATTGAGATCTATGCCGATGCGACTCGCGATCACCGGGATCTCGTCGAGATGAGGTGGCAGTTGCTTCCCTCGCCATTGCGTCTCAATGCTAACTTTCGCATCCCGCTGTCCAAACACATGACCACCGATGAGGTAGCGGTACTGGTCAAAGTGAAGATGAATACCCGCAGAGGCCCCGACCTCAATCAAGTGTACTCGCTGGACGCCTCGCCTCCTCACCTCCCACAGCGCAACCAGGAGACCCACCGCCCGCTTCACCACATTCGTCTGGACAAGCCGCGTGCGAATAAGCATTTCCAATTCGTCGTGGTACGTATGGCAGAAGTCAAGCAGAGCCGGTCCGGCTTTTGTCGGATCGGCGGCCTCTCCAGCTACCAAAGACGGGTAGAAGTCGCGCAAAGGGTGCTGCACTCCACTGAGCAGGAGGTAATGCACTGCGCCAAAGAGCAGAAACGACGCCTGCTGCCCCTGCTTCCGTTGCATGAGGAGTTCGAGGATTGGCGGCTCCTGTGCTACGATCTTGCAAAGCGACCGATAGAGCGGAGAAGTGGTGAAAATGGAAGGTCCGTGCGCGAAATGCTCCGCTAGCCGTTCAATTTCCCCTGACTTATCCATAACACTCACTCCAGAGTGTCGCATAGTGAGAGACAAAATCGTTATAGATATGGATTTTATGCTGCATCAGTTGCTTCCTTTCTTCGCCTGCTTAAAGCGCTCAATCAGATATAGGTCAAAATGTCTTTCAACCAGTTCGGTCATTTCTTCGGACGAACGGCTGCCATCGACTTCATAAAGGGGGAGATGCTGTTCTTCGGCCTGCTGCTTAACATAGCGTGCGAGCAGGCAATCCCTCTCAATGATGTTGCGCAACCGTCTTTCGGGATCGCTGCCCTCATTATAAACGCCATGTCGTTGCTGTCTCCTGGTCAGTTCGGCCCGTTTACGTCTTCTGGCTTGATCGCAGAAGCTATTGGTAGGCACCAACCAGATGGCTTGATGAGGGCTAGAAAGGTATGGAACAACGCATTCCGGGAAAAAGTTTCCTTCGGCTACAATGAAATTTTCTTTTGGCAGAGCAAGCAGATCTTCAATCACGAGGCGAAAGTTCCTGGTCCACGATTCTATTGTTTCCTGAGTCAGCTCCTCTACAGAACGCTCTAACCAGCGTTGCTCCACGCTCATTTTGAGGAATGCAGCAGCCTCCGCATCGCCCTCAGCAATGCGCCGCGCAAAATGATTCCTCTCCATCGCATCGACATGATAATCGAGAAAGACATAGATCCGGGTAATGGTGTGGCTGATGGTGGATTTTCCCGAACACGGGGAACCCGCAATCCACAGCACATGCGAGAGTTCCTGGGCCATATTCGATTGATCGGGCATGCTTCTTCGCTCCTTCCTGGTATCTTCTCCTAATGACAAAGCTTTGCTCTTCTATTGGCTATAAGAAGCATACGCAAAAGAACATGAAAAAACATCCGCCAATTGGACGATGCGGAATCGTTGACGAACAACATATAATAAAAGAAATTAGATATCAGATAAGTAGGATCAGATAAGGATAAAAATATCCTGCTACGAGCGAAAGGTCAGTAGATTGCATGTCTACAGGTGAGCATCCTCCATAAGCACGAGAGTTTCGTGCAAGATTGGAGGATTATGTGTATTCCTACTTCAGAAGGATTAGAAGTGTTGGAAGAGTTCGTGCCTGGCGTGCAGCGAAAGCAGATCGGGCAGCGTGGGATGGGAAGAACTATCCACCACCGCCAGACATGCCCTATCCGGGCATCATTCTCATTCTAGGCTCGCGGGCTGATCTAACTCCTTCATATCGGAGAGTAAATCGTTATAGCCATGTGCGCGGCTTGCTCATCGAAAGCCAGAAAAAAGTTCAGCGCCTCCACAAAAGGCGCAAGGCACGCAGATATCGAGCGTATCACAAAAAAACCGGACAATGGTAAATTTTATAGACGCTTCATCTCAGCACTAGAATAAGAAGAGGCCCTGATACCTTGCTCATTGCGGTATCAAAAAGCCTCTTCTTCTTATTTATATCCCCCATAAACAGCGTGACCCGCTCGCATCCAGTAGCAATCGACGACGCTAAAACCAGCCTCACTGAGCCAGCGTAGTTGATCGTTGAGCAACGATGGTTGATCGAAGGTGTCAGGAGTGCCGTAGTCGTAGCGGAAATAGTTCCATTTTAGCTCCTGGTAACGTTCATAGCCGCTTAAGTCGCCTCTGGTTGCCAGGCTTTGCTCGCATACAATCTGATCGTATTGATGGGCGAAGAGATCGGCGATACGCTGATTGGCAGGCTCGATAATATCGGCCAATAGCAACGCTCCTCCTGGCTCAAGCATTGCCGCCATATCGCTGAAGAGTTGCCGCTTCCCCCCTCCTGAGAGATGGTGGACACAGAGCGAGGAAAGCACACAGCGCAGCCCGGTAGGGAGTTGTGTGCGCCAATCCCGTACGGCGATATCAAACTGGCGGATCTCTACACGATCACTAAAACGGGCCAGTCGCTGCTGCAATTGGGTGAGCATCATCTCCGAACCATCCAGAGCAAGGTAGCGACAGTTGGGAAAATGCTCTAGAATTGCTTCCGCCAGTTCGCCACCACCTGCCGCCAGTTCTACCAGCGCGAAGACTTCATCGCGTTGGGCCGGAATCAATCCCAGCAGCGTGCTCGTTTGTTCGGCACGTCCGGGCACAAAGATTGCATTGGTCTCTAGAAAATGTTGCGAATCGCTCTCTTCCCATTGACCTGCGGAAATAGGGGACGATTCGGTCATGCGCTCTATCCTTTCTGGCTTGTGCGCTTTTACTGCTTGTATTGTTCCATTTCGCGTTGCAGGGCTTCGAAGCGAGCCTGCAGGCGCATAATAATGCCGATCCCTTCGAGGTTGACGCCGAGATCCTGATGAAGGCGACGAATGCGCCGCAGCTGCGCGATATCTTCTTCGCTAAAACGTCGCTCCTCTCCAGATACGTCGATGCCCTGGATGATGCCAGCATCATAGAGTTGACGAATAAACTGCACGTCCACACGGCAGTAATCGGCGGTTTCCTGCTCGCTATAATACGAGGTCGTCTGGCTGTTGCTGATAATGATACGGGTGTAGCGCTGCTCGCCCATGCTTGCCCTCCTGCTCCTGTAGTGGCGGATTGACCGGTATAACCGAGAGAATGGGCAAAGGCTTCGAAGAGACGCCGCTGCTCATCATTAAGATGAGTGGGCAATACTACTGAGGTCTCGGCATACAGGTCGCCTCGATTCTCTGGCTGTCCCACATGAGGCATGCCCTTCCCTCGCAGCCGGAACGTTCTGCCATTAGCAGTACCCGCTGGAATGCGCAACAACAGGCGACGACCATCCGGTGTTGGCACCTGCGCTTCCCCTCCAAGCATGGCTGTTGCCAGTGGCACGTCTATAGTCGTGCGCAAGGTTGTTCCCTCGCGGGTGAAACGAGCGTCAGGGCGGATATGGACGCGCAAATAGAGATCGCCACGACCCGCAGTTCCCTGCATCCCCTGTCCAGCAATGCGGATACGCGCATTTTCATGCACCCCCGCGGGAATCTTTACTTCTAAGCGGCGTGTAGTACCGTCAGCTTCAGACAGCTCAAATGTGCGCGTCACGCCCTGGTATGCCTCAGCCAGCGTAACCTCGATAAGAGATTCAACATCTTCGCCGCGCCTGGGCTGAGCGCGCCGCCCTGCCCTGGTTCGCGCCCCACTGCCAGGCCCGAAGCCAGAATGGAAGTAGGTCTCGAAGAAATCGGAGAAAGGCGATTGCCCACCAAAGAGATCCTCCAGATCCTCCTCGTTGACGGTGTAATATTGATAGTTCCCACCACCGAAACCACCTGCTCCCGCGCCACGACCAGCACCTGCCTGCGCCCCCTCTCCGGGCCAACGTCCATATTGCTGGTAATAGTTTAACATCTCGTCATATTTCTGGCGCTTCTCAGGATCGGAAAGCACCTCGTTGGCCTCATTAATCTCTTTAAATTTTTCTTCCGCCGTCTTGTCATCAGGATTAACATCGGGATGATGCTGGCGCGCCAGCTTACGATAGGCTTGCTTGATCGCCTTCTGATCGGCGTCCTTGCTCACCCCCAGCACTTTATAATAGTCCTTAAAATCGACAGCCATCAGGTCAATCTCCCACATTATTGCCGCTATGTCTTATGTCTCTCGTAGGGACAGAGTCTTTGCTCTACAATGGAACCATTCCCCAATCAGGGCAGGTGCAAGACCAGCCCCTACGATTATTACGTTAGAGAGCATAGATAAGTTTAGAGTAAAACGAGAGGCGACGGTTCCATATAGAGATATCCGTCGCCTCTGCTATTGGGGCCGTGATTAGCGCATTCCCACTTGACATCATCGGGCGTGGTGATATACTTTCCCTCAAGGGAGGCAGTAGGCGCTGAGGCTCACTCGACCCGCTTGAGGGATTGAAACAAACTTAGATTTCGCGATACTCGCCTTCAATGGTGCCAGAGTCCGACCCTGGCTCGTTTCCTCGCCCTCGACCTGCTCCGGGAGGCACATTGGAGCCTGGACCACTAGCTGAACCTGGACCAGCGGTTGCACCTGCCTGACTGTAGACTTCCTGACCAATGCGCTGCATGGTCTGCTCTAGATCGCTCATGGTGCTGCGCATTCTGGCTGTATCGTTGCTTGAGAGCGCGTCCCGCAACGTCTGTAGCTTTCCCTGCGCCTCGTCACGCAAGCTGGGCGACACCTTGCCATTCAGGTCGTTGAGCGTGCGCTCGGACTGATAGGCGACGTTATCGGCCCGGTTGCGTAGCTCGATTTCTTCTTTACGCTGCCGATCTTCCTGGGCGTGCATCTCGGCTTCACGCACCATGCGGTCAACATCGTCTTTAGAGAGACCGCTAGAGGCTGTGATAGTGATGGCCTGTTCTCGTCCGGTGGCCTTATCGCGAGCGGAGACGTTGAGGATACCATTGGCGTCGATATCAAATGTCACCTCAATTTGTGGCATACCGCGAGGGGCGGGCGCGATCCCCTGAAGGGTGAAGTGGGCCAGGCTTTTATTGTCACGGGCCAACTCGCGTTCACCTTGCAAGACATGGACCTCGACGGCTGGCTGGTTATCGGCTGCCGTACTAAAGGTCTCGCTTTTGCGCGTCGGGATGGTCGTGTTGCGCTCGATTAACCTGGTCATGACGCCGCCCAGCGTCTCGACTCCCAGCGAAAGCGGCGTTACATCAAGCAGCAGCACATCCTTGACTTCACCTTTCAACACACCGGCCTGGATCGCGGCCCCAATTGCTACCACCTCATCAGGATTGACGCCCTTGTGCGGCTCTTTATTGAAAATCTTGCGCACCAGTTCTATCACGGCTGGCATACGTGTCTGGCCTCCCACCAGCACGACCTCATCCACGTCCGAAGCTTTGATGCCCGCATCTTCCAGCGATTTCATCACCGGGCCGCGAGTACGCTCGATCAGATCGCCGACCAGTTGCTCCAGCTTTGCTCGCGTCAGCGTCATTACCAGATGTTTTGGGCCACTGGCATCGGCGGTGATAAAGGGCAGGTTGATCTCCGTCTGCATGGTCGAGGACAGCTCAATCTTGGCCCGCTCCGCCGCTTCTTTGAGGCGCTGCAGGGCCATACGATCCTGGCGCAGATCGATACCCTGCTCTTTACGGAACTCATCGGCGATCCAATCAATGATCCGCTGATCGAAGTCATCGCCACCAAGATGCGTATCACCATTGGTCGCCTTAACCTCAAAGACTCCTTCACCCAGTTGCAGGATGGAGATATCGAAAGTGCCACCGCCCAGGTCGTAGACGGCAATCGTCTGATCTTTGTTCTTCTCCAGACCATAGGCCAGCGAAGCCGCCGTTGGCTCGTTGATAATACGCAAAACCTCTAATCCGGCAATCCGTCCCGCGTCTTTGGTGGCCTGACGCTGGGCATCGTTAAAGTAGGCAGGCACGGTAATGACTGCCTGGGTGATCCTCTCTCCCAGCTTGGCTTCCGCGTCAAGCTTCATCTTTTGCAGGATCATGGCCGAAATTTCGGGAGGGCTATACTCGCGTCCTTCGATTACTACACGCACATCGCCATTCGCGGCACGCGTAATTTTATACGGGACGATCTTGATCGTGCGCTGCACTTCAGAATCGTCAAACTTGCGTCCCATCAGGCGCTTGACCGAAAAAACGGTATTTTCAGGATTGGTAACCGCCTGTCGTTTGGCCACCTGCCCAACCAGCCGCTCACCGCTCTTCGTCACGGCGACCACTGAGGGAGTGATGCGCGATCC
>DASTZT010000506.1:0-3774 GCA_035764225.1 Ktedonobacteraceae bacterium | reverse complement strand
CTGAAAGCCCGCTTTGTACAGGTACGTTGCCATCGTTTCGCTCGCATGAACCGGACCTCCGCCACTCATGATCCAGATCAAATCGAAGTACTGAAGTGATCCCAGTGCTGAGATGAAAATGGTCAGCCCAATGGTGCTGCTCACCAATGGCAGGCTAATCAGACGAGCCACCTGGAATGCTGAAGCGCCATCAACGCGAGCTGCCTCGATGATCTCATCGGGGATATTCTGGATAGCTGCGACGTAGAGCACCAGATGCAGGCCAAAATACTTCCAGGTCATAGCAACAAAGATGGAGATCAGCACCAGCTGGGGATCTGCTAACCAGGACTGAGCCTGAAAACCTGGAATCACATGCTGCAAGGCGGTATTGAGGATACCTCCGGTTGGTTCATAGATGTATACCCAGATGACGCCCGCGACTACTTCGGAAATAATATATGGAAGGAAGAAAATGGTGCGGAAAAGGGTCCGTCCCGGCAAGCGTTTGCCGATAATCAGGGCAAGGGTCAAAGAGAGCGTGAGCTGGAAAACCAGCGAAAGCCCAAGAATTTCCAGGTTATGGAGAAAAGCCGAGAGGAACGTCGTACTTTTGAAGGCCGTCACATAATTTGCCAGCCCGGCAAAATCTGTCAACGGCCCTAGCCCACTCCAGCGGTAAAAACTGTAGTATACCGCCTGGAGCACGGGGAAAAAAATAAATACAAAATAGAGGATGAGGCTGGGCAGGAGGAAGAGCGTCACCATGCCCACGCGCCTCATCTTCTTCCGCCGAGTCCTGGTTGGCCGGTGCGCCGATGGAACCTCCGCTATGACGTGAGAAGGGGACGTTGTTACTTGCATAGAAAAATCCTTTCCAGAACTCTAGCGTGAATGAAGCCGCAGAGGTGAGCCGACAGCGTGTGTGTAGAGCGGTGCCATCTATCGCGTTTCGGTCGGCATCCCTCACCCATTCCGTGAGGGCTGGGAAGCGCGGGTCCTCTCGCGCTTCCACGCTTGTTCAGGCGCTATGCCGACAATGATGATGCGACAGAATCATCAATCCCTTTGGCCGCCGCCGTAGGGTCGATTGTGCCAGCATACAAGCCCTGAGTTTGATCCAGGATGACCTGACCAACCGCTGGCGGAAGGTATTGATCGTAGTAGAGCTGGAAGTAAGGCGCACTCCCAACCATCTGCGCAATCTGCTTCTGAAGAGGATCGGTAAGGGTGTCCAGAGCACCTTTGATAGGTGGCAGTCCAATGCCCTTTGCCGCCAGATTCCGCGCGTTTGTTATATTGGTCATGAATTTCACGAAATCGATAGCCTCTGGAGGCGCGTTTTTGCCAATCGCAAAGCCGCCTCCACCTCCCATCACATCGGTCGGATTGCCAACTCCACCTTCGACCATCGGGAAGGGGAAGATCCCGAATTGCGGCCCCTTTTTATCTGCTGCGCTGCTTGCGTCAACACCTGCTGCCCATTGCCCCATCAGTTCTATGGCCGCTTTGCTGTTGCCCATCACTGTCTGCTCATCACCATAAGCTGCCCCCAAATACCCTTTCTGGAAAGGATTGAGCGCGATCAGCTCTCGCAAATGCTGACCGGCCTGCACAAATGGCGGATCGATAAATGATCCCGTGCGATTATAGGCCTTATCGAAAGCAGTTTTGCCGCCCAGGCGCACAGCCAGATAGACCCACCAGTAATGGCCGGGCCATTTATCTTTTTCGCCCATCCCTATTGGCGTGATGCCCGCCCTCTGAAGTGTCTTGACCGTTTGCAAAAAGTCTGACCAGGTAGTCGGCGGCTGCGTGATGCCCGCCTGAGCGAAAAGTGCCTTGTTGTACCACATGACCACCGCGCCCATATCCCAGGGAACGCCGTAGTATCTGCCGTTCTGACCATAGACATTGAGTGCAGACTGGTTGAAGGAATTGCCCCAGTCACCCTGCAGCGCCGGGGTAAGATCCTGGACAAGCCCGGCTTTGGCATACTGGAAAAGCACGCCGCCGCCCCAGCTATGGAAGATATCGGGAGGTGAACCAGACTGCAAGACGGTAGTCAGTTTGGATTTGAAGGCATCATTTTCGAGAATGGTAATGTTGATCTTCACGTTTGGATGAGCCTTCATGTACTGGTTCGCAAGATCTTGCCAGTTCGATTTTCCTGGGTCTGTGGTAGAGATGTGCCACCAGTTGATGGTCACTTTGCCATTGCTGCTCGATTGAGTTGAAGGTCCGCAGGCTGCAAGATCGAGAGGTAATGCCAGGGCAGCGGCAGCAGCGCCCGCTGAGACAAGGAAATCGCGTCGTTTCATCAGGTTGTGTACTCCCTTCAAAAATGCACATGGAGAGGGGTCCAGGTTCAGATAGAGAACAACCGCATTCAAAATTGTCGATAATTGCAGCGTCGTACCCTGGAAAAAGGCACCAGATATCCTCATGACGGTACGACCGTATGACAGTACTAATTGTGATGGCACCAATAAGATGAGATATCCTTAAAGAAACACCTCCTTTCGGATTACCGGACAAGCGAGGCCTATAAGGGTCGGCATGATTCCCGGATAATCAACTCGGTTGGCAGTTCAATACGCTCTACTTCGGTTAGCGGATTGGCGATGTATTTGAACAGAAGGGTGACGGCAGAGCGGCCCATCTCTTCAAGGGGTTGACGGACGGTGGTCAGGGCCGGATGGACATGGGCCGCCTGGGGAATATCGTCAAACCCAATAATCGAGAGATCCTCTGGAATATGCAAACCACGCACACACGCGGCCTCTATTGCGCCAAAGGCCATTACGTCGTTGGAAACAAAGAGTGCGGTTGGCGGAGCTGCAAGGCTCAAAAGTTGCTCAGCACAGCGATATCCCTGCGGCTGTAAAAAATCACCTTCGCAGACCAACTCCGGGTCAAAAGCTATTCCCTGATCTGCCAGCGCAGCCCGATAACCAACCAGGCGTTCCCGCGCACAGCCAAATTCCATAGTTCCAGTGATAAAACCGATACGGCGATGCCCCAACGTGATGAGATAGGTCGTCGCATCATAGGCACCCTTCCTGTTGGTCGCGACCACAGAAGGAACGTGTTGATAGGACCCCTGGTAATCGACCAGCACATACGGGAATCGTCGTTGGTGCAAGGTTTCTAAATACGCCTTCTCATTGCGCGGCAGAATGAGCAGCAATCCATCGGCAAAGTTGCGCGTAAGTTTCGTGACATACGCTGACTCTTTAGTTTTTCGCTGATGAGTAGTGTAGAGCATCAGATTATAGCTATTGACCTCCAGCATCTCATCAATACCGCGAATAATCTCACCCATATAGCTCGTGTTGAGATGATCGACGAGCAAGCCGATGACCCGTGAAGAGCCGCCAGCCAGACTACGGGCAGGAATATTGCCCACATAGCCCAGCTGCTCCATCGCGTGCAGCACGCGCTCGCGGGTATCCGCATTGACATTGCTTTTATTGTTGATGACACGCGATACCGTAGAATAGGAGACGCCTGCCTCATCAGCAACGTCGAAAATCGTGATATTTCGCGCAAAAATTGCTTCGCTACCGGTTACTTTCCGACTCAACTCGATGCCCTTCTTTATGTTAGTTATGCACGCGCTTGCATACCTCTTTTCTATTAAATACCATGTTTTCTTCTTCGCTGTCAAGTGCTGAAGGGAAATTTGTGCAAACGCTTGCACATTTCTTTCACGCTCTTAGAGAGTGTTTACATATAACGCGGCGTGCAAGTTTTGCTGGCCGCCTGCGGCGGCCAGGAGTGTGTGGTAGTGGT
>DASTZT010000505.1:0-3634 GCA_035764225.1 Ktedonobacteraceae bacterium | reverse complement strand
GCCACCAGCGGGCCATCGCCGCCACCGATAATGGCACGTTTAAGCGCGAAATCGTACCCGTTCCTCTGCCCGATGGTCGCCTGATGGAGATCGATGAAGGGCCACGCCGCGACACCTCATTAGAGAAACTGGCAAAGCTTGAGCCAGCCTTTATCAAGGGCGGGACGGTCACGGCAGGCAACTCCAGCCCGCTTAACGATGGCGCGGCTGCCGTCGTAGTGATGTCGGCGCAGAAAGCACGCGATCTGGGGATTACGCCCCTGGCAAAGATCCGCACGATGGCTGTGGCTGGCGTGCGACCAGACATCATGGGCATTGGACCTGTGCCAGCGATCCGCAAAGTGCTTCAGCGTTCGGGCTTGCAATTGAGCGATATTGATATTATCGAGCTGAACGAGGCCTTTGCCGCTCAGACGCTTTCGGTCGTTAAAGTGCTTGGCATCGATATCGAGAAGCTCAATCCGCATGGTGGCGCGATTGCGCTGGGCCATCCACTCGGCTGTAGCGGCGCTCGCCTGATCGCCACCTTGATTAATGATCTCCAAACGGCTGATAAGACGCTCGGTATCGCAACGCTTTGCGTCGGAGGCGGTCAGGGTCTCGCCACCCTTATCGAGAGGATGTCATAACCATGTCGTACCAGATTCGTAAAGTAGCCGTGCTGGGCGCGGGCGTGATGGGTGCAGCCATCGCGGCCCATCTCGCCAACGTCGGCATTCCCAGCTTGCTGCTGGATATCGTGCCGCCGGGCGAGTTAAAGGATCGCGACGTGATTGCCCGTACAGGGCTGGAAAAGGCGCTCAAGGCTCGCCCCGCCGCCTTTTATAGTAAACGTGGAGCCTCCCTCGTCACCATCGGCAATACTGAGGACGACCTGGAAGAGCTAGCCGATGTTGACTGGATTATCGAGGCGGTGATTGAACGGCTGGACATCAAGCATAGCCTCTACAGCAAAATCGAGCTGGTAATGACGCCCGGCACGATTATCAGCTCCAATACGTCAGGCTTGCCAGCGCATATGCTGGTCGAGGGGCGGAGCGCGGATTTTCGGCGCAATTTCCTGATTACCCATTTCTTTAATCCGGTACGCTATATGCGCCTGCTGGAACTGGTCCCTTGCGCCGATACCGATCCCGCGCTGATGCAGTTTATGCAACACTTCTCCACCGAAGTGCTGGGCAAGGGCGTGGTCATCTGCAAAGATACGCCCAACTTTATCGCTAACCGCATCGGCGTCTACGGCTTTATGTCCACCATCCAGCGCGCCCTGACTGAGGGCTATAGCGTGAGCGAGGTCGATGCCATTCTCGGCCCTAATATGGGACGGCCTAAATCAGCCGTCTTTCGTACCGCCGATCTCTCCGGCCTGGATACGCTGACTCACGTCGCGGACAACCTGTACAACAACGCGCCCAACGACGAGCAGCGTGAAACGTTCCATATGCCAGAGGCGGTGCGCGAGATGATTAAGCGCAACTGGCTGGGCGAGAAGACAGGTCAGGGCTTCTACAAGCGCATCAAAAGCCCGGATGGTGAGTCCACGATCCTGGAACTCGATCTTAAGACGCTGGAATTTGTTCCGCAGCAGAAAGTGCGCTATCCCTCTCTGGGAGCCGCACGCAACATCGAAGATCCGGTCCTGCGCATGCTCACCGTGCTGGAAGGGGATGATCGGGCCAGCCAGCTCGCTCGCACCACCACAGCCGATTCGCTGATCTACGCCGCCAACCGCGCAAGCGAGATTGCCAATAGCATCGTTGATATCGACAATGCTATGCGCTGGGGCTTCAACTTTGACATGGGCAGCTTCGAGGTCTGGGATGTGCTGCTGGAACATCCCGCCGTGCTGGAGAAGGTGCTGGAGGGTCGCGCATTGCCGGAACTGGTGCAGCGCGTCAAGACGAAGGGCCAGGGGACGTTCTATATCGGCAAAGTTGGCGAGCGGCGCTACTTCGATTTCCAGACGGATAGCTACCAGCCCGTACCCACGCCAGAAGGCAGCATCTCGCTTCCCGCGCTGAAAGCCAACAATAAGGTGATCCGCGACAACGGATCGGCGGCCCTGATCGATCTGGGAGACGGCATAGCCTGCGTCGAGTTCCACACCAAGATGAACTCGATTGACGAGGGCATTATTGAAATGCTGCGCTATGCCGTTGAGGAGGGAGCCAGACAGTTTCGCGCCCTGGTCATCGGTAATGAGGCGGCTGATTTTTCGGCGGGCGCTAACCTGCTCCTGGTGCTAATGGGAGCCAGGCAGGGCGAATGGCAAATGCTGGACAAAGCCATTAACGACCTTCAGCAAGCGCACCAGATGCTGAAGTATAGCCCTATTCCGGTGGTAGCGGCTCCAGCTGGTCGCGCGCTTGGCGGCGGTTGCGAGGTGATTATGCATAGCAACCATACACGCGCCCTGGCCGAATCGTATATTGGTCTGGTTGAGGTTGGTGTTGGCCTGATCCCTGCTGGTGGTGGCTGCAAAGAGCTGCTCTTGCGTCACGGAGCCAGCGTCGAGATGCAGCAGGCGAAGAAGACTGGCGGGCCGTTCACGCCTTCGCGCCGCGCCTTCGAGACCATCGCCGTCGCCACCGTCTCTACCAGCGCCGTCGAGGCTCAAGAGTTGCGCTTCCTACGTAAGACGGATGCGATCACGGTTAACCGTGACCTGCTCTTGCGCGATGCGAAAACGGACGCAGTCAGGTTAGCCGAGGCAAAGGAAGCCGGACAGTGGCAACCAGCCCAGCCGCAAATGATGATTTTACCGGGGGTAGGTGCCCGGTTGGTATTGGAGCAACAGATCGAAAATATGCTGCTCACCCGGCAGGTCAGCGAGCACGATGCGGTGATTGGTCGCCATCTGGCTCGCGTGCTCACCGGAGGCGATTGCTCGCCAATCACCCCCATTAGCGAGCAAGCGGTGCTTGATCTGGAGCGGGAAGCCTTCCTGAGTCTGTGCGGTATGGAGAAAACACAGGAGCGCATGCAGGCTATCCTGATGACAGGCAAACCTCTGCGCAATTAGCATGCTCACAGCCAGAAATTGATTGGCAATGAAGAACCTTGCTCCTCACGTTCAACCTCCTGGATCGACATAAGTTGGTCCAGGAGGTTGAAACTCGCAGAACTGATTGCGCTACGGACTCATGATCTCGACGGTAAAGCCGCCGGGAGCTTGCACATAAAATGTCCAGGCATGGCTGCGTTGTGGAGGCTTCACATCAAAGCCATCGTCTTTCAAGCGTTGATAGAGATGGTTGACTTGCTCCTCATTCTCCTGCCCAAAGCCGATATGAAACGTGGCAGGATAGCTAACCTGACCAGCCTTCATCAAGGTGAGTATCAGATGGTCATCGTCGAAGAGCACCGTGAGACCCTTGTTGCCGCCATGAGTGCGTAACCCGAAGTACGTTTCGAGAAATTGCGCTGCTGCCGGAACATCGGTGACGGTCAGGTTGACATGATTCAGCTTCATTAGGTAGATACCTTCGCATAACATGCGATCAGAAAATCGCTACTTCTGTGTCAGTATCGAAAAGATGGATGGAGTCGCTTTCGACGTACAGTTTCACTTTATTGCCTTGAGAGATCCGCGCTCGCGGATCAAGCGTCGCGACTCCACTTCTGCCATTATCGG
>DASTZT010000504.1:0-5499 GCA_035764225.1 Ktedonobacteraceae bacterium | reverse complement strand
TGGAGATGGCTACCTTTGCGGACCGCATGAGCCGGACCTATTCCGGTGGCCAGCGTCGTCGCCTTGACCTAGCGCTTGGTCTGGTCCACCAACCAGCCTTGCTATTGCTGGACGAACCCACGCTTGGGCTAGATCCGCAGAGCCGAGCCTTACTATGGGAGGAGGTGCGCAAGCTGCGGACAGCAGGAACGACGGTCTTGCTGACGACCAATTACCTGGATGAGGCCGACAGCCTGTGTGACCGCTTGATGATTATTGATAACGGTACGATTGTGGCTGAAGGCACTCCCACCCGGCTCAAACACCAGATCGCGGGCGATGTGATTACTCTGGAGCTAGAAAACCATGCCGCAATGCTGCAACGCGCCCAGGAGACGCTGAGAACGCAACCCTTTGTGCGCGAGATGAGAAACGACGACAAGGGGTTACAGGTCTATGTTGAGCATGGCGAGGAGGCGCTGGTCGTTCTTCTCCGCACGCTTGAAAGTGCGGGATGCGCCATCCGTGCCGTTGCTCTCGCCCGTCCAACTCTTGATGACGTGTTTTTGCGCCAAACAGGACATTTTCTTACCAGAGAGAGGAAAAGCCATGAAACTGTTGCACGATAGCTGGCTGCTTTTTCGATGGAACATGCGTGCCACCCTGCGCAACCCGATCTGGACCATCATCGGACTCTTCCAGCCGCTCTGTTACCTGTTCCTCTTCGCGCCCTTGCTTAATGGGATCAGCCAGGTTCCCGGCTTCCCGCCCGGTGGAGCATTGACGGTGTTTACCCCTGGCCTGATGATAATGATGGGCATATTCGGCACCGCATTTGCTGGTTTTGAGCTGCTGGCCGAGTTACGAGCTGGTGTGATTGAACGATTGCGCGTGACCCCCGTGAGCCGCCTGGCACTGCTCCTGGGTAGAGTATTGCGCGATGTGGTCATTCTGCTCTTTCAGTCATTGCTGCTGGTGCTGATTGCGCTGCCACTGGGCATCCATGTCAGTCCTGTCGGCCTGGTTTTCATCCTGGTACTGCTGATCCTGCTGGGACTCTGTATGACATCCTGCTCATATGCTCTTGCTCTGGGCCTTAAAGACGAGAATTCGCTCTCTTCTTTGCTCACAACGCTCACACTGCCAATTATGCTGCTTTCGGGGATTACACTCCCGTTGACGCTAGCCCCGCCAGTGTTACGCATCGTTGCGGCCTTCAACCCCTTCTCGTATGCCGTGAGCGCCGCACGCATGCTCTTTCTCAATGGCAACCTGACAGATGTGACAGTAATCGAAAGTTTTGCTATCATGGGTATACTTGCGCTGCTGGCAATCGTCTGGGCCGAACGCGCCTTCCGCCATGCAGCAGCTTAACATATTCGTGAGAGGTAATCATGGCTCGTACGAAAACCCAGGCTTCTCTGCAAACCATCGCTCTGGCCGAAAAGCTGCTATCAGCAACCTTTGGGAGCGGCATTCGCCTGGACGCAGGGGACGATCTTGGTGGCAGCAATCGCTCACTGGTGTATCGCTTTCACGTCCTTGATAGACCTGGTGCTACCCCCAGCAGCGTTATCGTCAAGCTAGCCCATTCCACAGCCGACGCCGTCTACCAGCCCGATAGCCCGACCATTCCAGCCTGGACGTTTTTCAACGACTGGGCCAGTCTGCAATTCTTGAGCCAGCTTCCCAACGATGTGAAGCTAGCCCCGCAATTTTATTGCGGCGACCGCGCCTCAGGGATGTTCATTATGGAGGATCTCGGTAGCGGTCAGCGACTGGACCAGCTTTTACTGGGGAACGATCCTGCCGCCGCAGAGTCAGCCCTGATCGAGTACGCTGCCATTCACGGTCGCTTGCATGCTTTGACTATAGGAATGGGAGAGACGTTCCGCCATCTACGCGAGAAGTTAGGACCAGTCAGAAGCGATACAGACTACTACGACTATACCTGGCTGGCCCCCACGCTTCACGATACAGCCAAACTTCTTGATATCAAGCTAGCAGCGGGAGCCGATGCGGAATTAGCCACGCTGATGACATCAATGCTCGATCCAGGCCCATTTCTGACTTTTAACCAGGGCGATTCATGCCCCGATAACTGCCTTTATGTCAACTCCGCACTCCCTGATGAGGCAAAGCTGGAAACTCAACCCGGCCTACAACTGCTAGATTTTGAGGGCGGGATGTTCAGACATGCGCTGCTAGAGGGAGTTTATGGCCGCATGCACTTTCCCACCTGCTGATGCGTCTACCGTTTGCCAGAGCAGATCCCTTTGCGCATGGAAGCGGCTTACCGGGCAGAGCTGGTCAAAGCCTGTCCCGCCGCCTCCGATGATCGCCTGTTTTACCATGCCGTAGCTGAGGCATGCACGTTATGGATGCTCGACTGGTATCACGAGTTTCCCCTATCGGAGCTGCTAGCAAAAGATCGCATGATTGTGACATCAACAGTACGGCAACGCTTGCTGGTACGCTCTGATGTCCTGGCACAGGTCACTGAAGAGGTCGGTCATATGGAGGCCATCGGCGCAACCGTGCGAGCGATAGCGGCGAAGCTGCGCGTACTATGGCCGGAAGCCGATACATTACCATACTATCCGGCTTTCGGCCCATAGTCTCACGCTCTTTTAAAAGGCAATGTCTTGCCTGTTACCCATTTTCTGGTGCCTGACAGGAAAGACATAGATGATCGCTTTTTTCAGGCAACGGGGATAAAGATGTCCTCATCGCCATAGACGACGGTTACGCCGCCAGTAGCAAAATTGGGCAGATCGTCGCTTGCGGCCTTGCCTTCGGGCGTTGCCATGATTTCGCCGAACTCCTCAGCAGTGCCCGCGAACAACGATGCCATTCTATAGTAGGGAGGTTGTTCTCCATCCGGCCCAGGTCCAAATTTTGTGGTTGTTAGACCTCGCAGACCTCTGATCTTCACCGCAAGGGGCATATGGATTTCGCGGTAATAGCGCTCAAACTCTGCTGGATCTTGCGGGTGTCCATAAAGCACTGTGAAGCGAAACATAGCTGGTCCTCCTAAAAAATAATCTGGCTGCTAACTGACTGTAGCGGCCTGGGCAAAATAGTAAACTCGTGCTTACAGTGTATCACACACAACGAGATAAGAATGCAACAGTGGCGGCACACAGAGCTTTGCCGTCTCGAACGTTCGTACCGACTCGCTTCAGCGCGTCCAATTTATTGCCCGTCCCTCCCCGAACTCGTTGCACTCTCTCAACAGAGAACGCTTCTTTGTTGGACTTTAAACGATCATCACTCTGAGCTACGTCGCAACAAGAGCAACGGGAAGGACGGGCGCTAAAGCGGACGCGATGCAATCGCGTCGGTACGAAGAGCGCAAACAGACGGCACATAGAGAAAACTGAAAAAACCTGGACACCGTTGTTGCGTTCTCATACCGCTACAACTCTATACCAACTTTTGCGTAGATACAGTAGCCATAAAAGGACATAACACGAGAAGGGAAAGATGATCTATGATGCCACAGATGGATGCAGGTGAACCAATGCACGGGCAAGCAAACTATGGTGGTTACGAAGGCAGCCAGGGCTATGCTCAACAACAACAATATGGCACTCCCTATAGCACCAATCAGCAGCCAGGAAGTCCCGTTGATGATAATCTCGTTGAGGCTGTGGCCCAGAGAGTGGCCCAGATTGTAGGGCAGGGATCGGGTGGGAAAGTATATGCTCGTTCCCGCAATGCGCCGACCATAGGCATGAAACTGGCACTGGCCATCGTTTCGCTCTGCTTACTTATTCCTCTTGCAGCCATCCTGATCAGTGGTGTTGGTGGCATTGGCGGCTTGATTGGCTTCGGCGGTGCCTGCCTGACTGTGATTATAGTCAACGTCGTATTCAACGAGAGCAAATAAGCTTAACGGGAGCAGCCATAAGGAAAGTCTATTACAGATTCTCAATTTCGCTTTGCAGCAAGGCTACGGCGTTACTCAATTCGCTGATCTGTTCCTGCATAGAGAGCGCCTTCTTCTGCTCTGCGCGCACAAACCTGGTATATGGGACAATAGCATCCTGTACACGGGTGATGGAATTATTCAGTTCTTTGTAAAATTGCTCTTTCATTGCCTGATGGAGACGCTGCCGTAGCTCTTGCATTTTTTCATCAAACTCCTGTTTGGCGCGCTTGCGGCGAGCGGGGATAATATAGAGTCCCAGTCCAAGCAGAGCTGCACCTGCCAGAATGCCGCTCACGTCGGCGGCGGCAGTACCGACGAAAGCAACGATGGCAGCACCCAGCCCGATCCCGCTCGCTCCTGCGATGGCAGCCTGTGCAACCGCATTCCGTAAACTTTCGGAAAGCTCGACCGCCTCCGTCTGGCGATCATAGGTTTTGACCACACTATCAGCCATCCTGGCAACTGTTTGCAGCAATGTGCGCCGATTATAGTCGAATTGCCTGCTGACCGAACCGATCATCTCGCCATTTTGCCTCAGACTTGTCTGGCGACGGCGATCAAGATACTCCATCACGTCTTGCCATAGCCGATGTTCGTGCTCTACCAGCCAGTCGATCAACTCCTGCACAGTTTGATCGATCCGCGATGCACTATCGCCGGTCACATCGCGCTCAAACTCGTCGCGAATGCGTTGCCCTTGCACAAGGTCAAGCACGCGCCCCAGGCGAATAGTATCATCAAAGAAACGATCACCACGCGCCCGCATATCTAGCACGATATTCTCGATTTCGCTCAGGCGGTGTGTGAAATTTTGCTCCATATCCTCGCGATAGAGGTGTAGCTGCTCATCAATTGTGCTGACGGTGCGGGCATCTTCAGCTAACAAGCTGGCTCGCTGCTCTACCGACTGCTGCGCCTCTGTGAGCAAGCGCTGCATGACTCCAAGTGGACTCAGCAGTTTTAAGCGCACACGCTCGACCTCGTCTAGCTTACGAAAGAGGTACTCCTCTAAGGCCCAGAAGCCACTCGATCCCCATAGATCAACAGCCTCACGCCCAACGGCTGAAAGCGATCTCTGAGCCAGAAGGGCCGAGACCGGAAATATTTCTGGTTGAAAACCGAGCAGTTGCTTACAGTTTTCACGCACGAAATTGATCACTTCATCACGATCAACAAGCTCACGCAAGAGATCAATTTTATTGAGCACGATGATAACCTTTTTTCCCCAGGCACGAATGCGCTCCAGAAAGAGACGCTCGCTCTGGGTAAAGGGGCGATCAACGGAGGTGATAAAAAGAATGAGATCGCTGCGTGGCACAAACTCTTCGGTCAGCCGCTCATGCTCGCGTAAAACCGCATTCACCCCTGGAGTATCGACGATACTAATATCTTGCAGGAAGGTGGCTGGATAGCTAATTTCTAGAATGGCTTGATCGCGCAAGCTTTGTCGCTGCTCTTCGCCGTAACGCACTAGCGTAATCTGGTGTGTGGTAGGAATAACGCCCTCCTCCAGCACATCGTTATGCAGTAAAGCATTTATACAAGCCGATTTTCCCGCATTAAATTCACCCACCACCACCAGCAGA
>DASTZT010000503.1:0-10660 GCA_035764225.1 Ktedonobacteraceae bacterium | reverse complement strand
TGGTGGCTGCGCAGGGCAAAGGCATCCTGCTCTGCGCGACTGATCTGATGCTCGCGAGCCAGATTCTCGGCGGTAATGCCCATTGGAATATAGCTTGAGTAGCCGTATTCCAGTTCGCAGGGCGGATAGGCTGAGCTGCTTGTTTCACCATCGCGAGCTTTAATCAGGCGCGGATTGAAGCTGGGATTAAAGCCACCCATCGGGATGCGCGACATGCTCTCAATCCCACCTGCCACAATCACCTCTCCCTGGTCGAGCATAATGCTCTGGGCCGCCATATTCACGGCCTGCAAGCTGGAGGCGCAAAAGCGGTTAACGGTGGTGCCGCCAGCCGTCTCTGGCAAGCCTGCCAACGCTCCAACGATCCGAGCCAGGTTCATGCCCTGCTCGCCCTCAGGGAAGGCACAGCCCAGGATCACATCTTCAATCAGCGAACGATCAAGTTGTGGCACGCGCTCCACGGCGGCTTTGACGATGTGAGCGGCCAGATCATCGGCCCGTACATCCTTGAGTGCGCCCTTGTTGGCTCGTCCAATAGGCGTGCGTACTGCACTGACAATAACAGCTTCTGCCATATATCACATTCTCCTTTTGGGATATCACTACATCTTTGATTTGATAAGCTCAACTGGACAAAATAATCCCGTAGGTATGGCCGGTCAGAACCTCTTTCCCTTTCTGGTTGCGGCATACCCATGTCGCAGCCATGTTGAGCCGTTCTTCCAGTTGTTCAAGGTGGGTGACGGTCATTTCGCAGTGGATCGTATCGCCCACAAATACCGGGCGGAGGAAATCAAAGACCAGTTGACGGGCAATATAGTTCAGATCGCCACCCAGCTTTGTGGGGAGGGTAGCCGTCAGCAGGCCCTGTACCATGATGCGCCCCTGCTGATCTGGCTGGACATGATGGGTACCCAGGTCGCCCGATATTTGACTAAACAATCGCACATCTTCTTCTGTGAAGGTTCGGTCCCATGATAGAACGTCGCCAACTTGCATGGTACTTCCCCTATACTCTCATAGCCAGGGGTATCATAACGATACCCCTGATCCGCCCTATGCAACGTGGGTAACGAGGATCAACAAGAAAGCTTTTCAGAAGGGCGACCCTGGCTCTATAGCGAGAGAGGATAGCCCTGTTTCTCAACGACGAGATCAGCGATTTCGCGCTGGATGGCAACGCCGTTCAGGTTGTAGTCTCCGAGATAGCCGCGTATGCGTGCCAGCTCTTTCTCTACTTTTTCTGGTTCAGTGTAGGTCATCAGCATCTGATCCAGATTGGTATGGATGCGCGAGAAGGCCAGCCAGGTGGCGAGTTGCGCCAGCTTGATATGCGTCTCGCTGTTCTCATCGCCCCGATGGGCTGCCTGGGTAGCACGGGCCAGCGCACTATCGGTCGCATAAAGATCGATCAGCAGGTTTGCCAGATACTCGATGAACTCTTCTTCCTGCTCAAGCGCCTGCATATACTTCATGGCAACCTTCATGGCGCTGTAAATGGTGGCATCCTTCGCGCGTTCGATGGCATTGACCGCGTCGCGCAGTGGCTCCGGCACCGTTTCGTCGGCGATGGCAACCCCTTGCCCGGACTTGATTCGCGCCTCAATCTCAGGATGTTTTGCCATCAAGTTGAGCTTGCCGGAGAGGACGCGGCGGAAGAGCGTACCAGCAGCGACCAGGCGGTTAATCTCATTGGTCCCTTCGAAGATGCGCTGGATACGTGCATCGCGATACGCCTTCTCGATGGGATACTCTTGCATAAAGCCGTAGCCGCCGAAGATTTGCACACCTTCGTCCACGACCAGCGCCAGCGTTTCGCTCCCGTGAACCTTCGCAATGCTGGCCTCGATGGCGTATTCTTCCAGCCCTTTAAAGACTTTCTCGGTATCGTTGCCCGCGCTCTGTTGCGCGTAAGCCATATTGGCGGCGGTGCGGAAGACCTCGCTCTCGGCAGCATACGTTTCGGCAGCCATGCGTGCCAGCTTCTTCTTAATCATGCCGAATTCATTGAGGAATTTGCCGAAGGCTTTGCGCTCGGTGGTATAGGTAGCAGCCAGTCCCAGCGCCACGCGTGCGCCGCCGACGGTGCCAGCTCCCAGCTTCAGGCGTCCAATGTTGAGGATATTGAAAGCAATTTTATAGCCCTTATGCAGTTCGCCCAGCAGGTTCTCGACCGGCACCTTCACATCTTCAAAGTAGACCTGGCGGGTAGAGGAGCCTTTGATGCCCATTTTGCGCTCTTCAACGCCAGTTGAGACGCCGGGCCAGTTGGCCTCGACGATAAAGGCGGAAGGCCTTTCGCCATTGATGCGGGCGAAGGCGACCATCACATCAGCAAAACCTGCGTTGGAGATCCACTGCTTGGTGCCGTTGAGGATATAATATTTGCCGTCTGCCGAAAGTTCGGCCCTGGTGCTCAAATTCATGGCATCGGACCCTACGCCCGGCTCGGTTAAAGCGTAGGCCGCGATCCACTCGCCAGAAGCCAGCTTGGGGAGATAACGCTGCTTCTGCTCTTCGGTGCCGTAGTAGACAATGGGGAGGGTGCCAATGGTGGTATGCGCGCCAAAAGCAACGCTAAAAGAGGCTTCGCGCTGCTCTGAAGCTACCAGGGCGCTGGTAAGCAGGCCCAGTTCCGCGCCGCCGTATGCCTCTGGGATTTCGATCATCAGCAAACCTTGCGCACCCGCCTTTTTGACGAGTTCAGGCATCACCCCCGGTTCCTGGTGCTCGATGGCTTCCAGTCTAGGAATCACCTCGCGCTCCGCGAACGTTTTGCTCGACTCGGCAATCCAGCGCTGTTCTTCGTCGCACTGCTCCAGCGTGAAGATCTTTTCGGCGCTTTCATTAACGGCGGTAGTTAAGAATGCTGTCCCCTGTTCGGTCGGTTTTATCGTGGTTGACATTAGGAACTCCTTGTGCATACTCCTTCTACAGAGGGCAAGCCCCTTGTAGAACCGTAACGACGTAATGGCCTATTTGGTGATGCGTAGCTCTCTTCTCAATACTTTGCCAATCAAAGATTTTGGCAGGCTCTCGCGGAACTCCAGCAGCTTGGGAACCTTGTATGCTGCCAGCTCTTGCTTACAGTGGGCCAGGATATCTTGCTTCGTTTCCTCGGTTGCTGCATATCCTGGTTTAAGCACAACAAAGGCCGCTACTGTCTCGCCGCGATATTCGTCTGGCACACCGACCGCCGCCGCTTCCAACACAGCAGGATGCTGGAATAGCACCTCTTCCACTTCGCGCGGATAGACGTTGAAACCACTGGCGATAATCAGGTCTTTGGCGCGTTCAACGACGTAAAAGTAACCATCCTCATCCATTTTGCCGATATCGCCGGTATGCATCCAACCATTGATAAAGATCGCTTTCGTCTCATCCTCGCGGTTCCAGTAGCCCTGCATAATATTTGGCCCTTTGACGACAATCTCGCCCACTTCGCCAGGAGGCAGGAACTCGCCTGTGGTGCCGTCGATAATCGCTGCCTCGACATTGGGCAGAGGAAGACCAATACTGCCATTGCGACACTGCTCTGTGAGGGGATTGCAGTGGGTGACGGGGGAAGCTTCGCTTAGGCCGTAGCCTTCCACAAGCTTACCGTGACTCATGCGCTCGAAATCGTTCTGTACCTGTGCGGGCAACGGAGCCGCGCCACTGATACAGTATTTAATGGAGCTGAGATACTGCGCGTGGTTGCCAGCTTCACGCATAATGGCGATGTACATAGTGGGAATGCCAGGAAAGAGCGTAGGGCGATAGCGACGAATGCTGTTTAGCACATCTTTCGCTTTAAAACGTGGCAGAAGCACCATCGTTGCGGCTGTTCGGATCGAGACGTTCATGCAAGCCGTCAGTCCGTACGAGTGGAAAAACGGCGCAACGCAGATGGCAATCTCTTCCCCAATGCGGGCCTGGGGAACCCATGCGCGAGTCTGCAAGGCGTTAGAAAGCAGGTTGCCATGCGTTAACATAGCCCCTTTGGAGAGTCCCGTCGTGCCACCAGTATATTGCAAGACCGCGAGATCAGTGCTAGTGGTCGGCACAGGCAGCTCAAATGCTTCTACGCTCCCTTTGTTCTGTTCTCGTAAGAACGTTTGCATGGAGTGCAGCATCGCATCTTCGCGTATTTCCTGGCTGGTCAGGGGCGGCTGAGGATAATGCGCTCCACGTTGACTAAGCGGATAAAGGAGACGTAGAGGGGGAGGAAGATAATCGCTCGGACTGGTGATGATAATGTGCTCCAGTTCTGTCTCCATGCGCACTTCACGCACTACCGGGTAGAACGAGTCAAGCATCACCAGGATACGCGCACCAGAATCCGCCATTTGATGTTGCATCTCGTGCTTTGTGTACAGAGGATTGGTGGGCACAACGACTGCCCCGGCTCGCAAAGCGCCGTAAAAGGCAATCGGATATTGGGGAATGTTGGGGAGCGCGATGGCGACGCGATCCCCTTTTTTCACTCCTAAGCGTTGTAGGCCGATGGCGAAGCGGTTAGCCAGGCTAGAAAGCTGAGCATAGGTAATTTTTGTGCCATAGTAAATCATGGCGATGTGGTTTGGATAATGACCTGCCGTTTCATCAAGGAGCCAGGTCAAAGGCCGATTGGGGATATCAATATGGGCGGGTACCCCCTGCTCATAGTGGCGCACCCAGGGGTGGGTCGTCGCAATGCCATCGCTTCCATCATTGGCCTGAGAGTTGTTCATAAGTGATGGGTCAGACATTATGGTTATAGCTCCTCTCCATAAGGGGGCATCTGGAACCCTGATCGACTACGGTGTCGCTCCTCGTACCCAATCAATGCATCTTCTTAGTTGCTGCTGGCACTCTCCTCCTCTTGAGGAGCAATACTTCTTTTAATTATATGGCACCCTTTTTGAGATGGATAGGTTGCCAGCTAACAAATTTTGCGCGATAATGGAATGGTAGCTAACGAAAAAGAGCGACCTGCTGGTTTTGCAAGTTCAGTAATGGTGCGAGGTGGATAATGACGATAAGCAATCTCTCGGAATTCGCACAACTGGTGACAAGGTTTCGCCAACAACGAGGTTTATCACAGGGACAACTGGCCCAGGCTACGCGCCTGTCTCGAACGTATGTCTACCATCTCGAAACCGGACAGCGCACCAATCCCTCGCCCCATGTTGTGCAGAACATTGCCCGCGTATTGACCTTGCCTGGTGAAGATCAACGTCGGCTCTACGAGGCGTATACCACGCTGACAGGCCATATGATCGACCAGGAGCAGGTCGAGAGTACTCCGCTCGATTTGGGCGAGCTGGCAAGCCTGCTGGTGCAAAAAACCTCCTATCCCGCCCACTCGCTAGATCGGCTCTGGTTCTTGCATTCCTGGAACGAGGCTGCAACACTCTTATTTGAGGCGCAAGGAGAAATCGCGGGTCGTACACGAGTGCATTTGCTGGAGCTGGTTTTTGATCCGCACTTGCGACGGCATTTTCATGGCTGGGAGAATCTGGCCCGACGCCTGGTGAGTGATTTTCTCTATAACACGCGTACAGTAACGCACCTGCCAGAATATAAAACGCTGTGGAAAAATTTGCGTGAATATCCTGAGTTTCGTCGCATTGCTGCCACCGCTTATCCACATGGCAAGCCCGCGCCCTCGTTCGTCTTTCATGTGCAACATAGCCAGCTTGGTCATCTCGCGCTACGCACGGCCACAACCGTCTTTACCGGCATTTCAAGCTACTCGATGGTAAGCTACGTTCCCGGCGATCAACAGACCTTGCTCATTTATCAGCAATGTGGATGGTAGGATTACCGGGATGTTTAACATTCTTGATCTTCTGCGACCAGTCTCTCTTCGAGCCGCGCTATCGCCTGCTCTGTAACCTCTAAATCAGCTTTGAGCATCGCTTCTTTGTATTCGCGTACCAGCATTTGATATTCGAGCAGGCGTGGTCGTCGTGTGGGGCGCGAGGCGTACTGATGCCGCGCCCATTCCATATGGGCCAGTTGTTTGCGCAAACTTTCACGGTGCTCGCGTAAATGGTTGAGCGCCACTTTGTCGGAGGTCTCGCCACAGAAAAAAAGCTTGGTTAGAAATTCGTCCTTGCTGAAGCGTTCGGGAACTGCTTCCTGTAGCCAGTGGTCAAGTTCGGCCTGCCCTGCTTCCGTCAAGCGATAGACTTTGCGGTTGGGACGCGTGGTCTGGACGATCACTTCCGCTTCCAGTAGCCCGGCCTGGTTCAAGCTTTTCAAGGTGGTATAGATCTGGCTATTGCCCGCGTTCCAGTAGCTGGCCAGAGCGCGATCAAAGGCTTGCTTAATATCGTATCCACTCATTGGTCGCGTGCCCAGCAGGCCCAGGATGATGTAACGCAGCGTGTTGCGTGAGAAATTTTCCCGGCTCTCTTCGCCTTCGTTTGATAGGATTTCAAGCTGTTCGTGCATATAGTGTTATCTCTGTTGGCAGATATTTTTGAATATAAGCATTATAACATCTTCTCTCTGTTGCTGTAGACCATGAAGATAGACGCTACGGTTTCCAACTTTGGCTTGAGAAAAGCGTAGTAAGTAGATAGAATAAGATTGCAATCTGGCAAAGTATGTCCAATCGGAAGATAAAAAGCTAATTATGTCGGAGGATAAGGATGGATGCTCGCTTTTATAATTCAGAAGAAATAGATATCGGGCGACTGGCAACTGATCTGGTGAACCTTTACCTTGCGCAGGGGTACCAGGCGCAGCAAATTGGCGGCAAAGATCAAATACTGGTGCAGTTGAAAAAGGGTGGCGATTTTGAGGCCATTATCGGGATGCAGGCGGCTCTTTCGCTGACGATCCAACGTACCGCCGGTGGCACATTGGCGATGATTGGTCAACAGCGCTGGATCGATAAAGCAGCCGTTGGAGCCGTTGGGATCGTGGCTTTGCCTGTGCTCTGGCCGCTGGCGATCACCGCTGGCGTAGGAGCGTTGCGCCAGGCCAGTCTTGGCAATCAGGTGCTGAATATGGTGGATGGTCTGGTACGTCAACAAAGCCCGAACGTCCAGGTGGGACCGATCCCGGTCCATTTAATGCCGCAGGTGCAGCAACAATGGGCACCTCCTCCTTATGCTTCAACGCCGACGTATACGCCGCCTCCGCCCAGGTATACACCGCCACAGCCTCCGCAACCGCCGCCAGCTCCCGCGACGTTGCGTTGTAGTAGCTGCAATACGCCGTATGAAGCGGGAGATACTTTTTGTTCGGGCTGTGGACGTTCGCTTGCGCCTGCACTCCAACGGTGTCCTAACTGTCAGGCGGAACTGAAGCCGGGAGCATCCTTCTGCCAGAAGTGCGGTACGTCAACCTTCCAGACGGCTCAGCCGAAGCCGCAGCCTCAGTCGCGTCCGGCCCCACCCACTCCCACGTATACGCCGCCGCCCCCACCTGCCCGGCCCCCAACGCCTGTGTATACGCCGCCCGCGCAACCACAGCAGCCGCCCGCATACACGCCGCCCCCAGTGGAGCCGTATGCAGCACCGACTGTAGCAGGTCAGCCGACATCGCAGCAACCGACGGAGCCATATTATACGCCTCCGGTGACCCAGACCCCGGCGGTGCCGCCGCAGCCCAGGGTGACGCTGGTGCCTGGCACTTCAGAAAAGGAGTCAGCGCCACCTGCGCCGCCAAAGCGACCGGAAGTGCAATATTATATTCCTTCTTCGCAGGCGCAGGCCACGATGCCCGCTCAACCTGCGCGTTATCCGGCTCCGACACCACCGCAGCCGATCCAGGCAAAGCCCGCGACGACTCCAGCATCAATTGCTCAAACTCCCTGGGGGATGCTAACATTTAACGATGGTCAACAGGTGCAACTGAGTGGCGAGCATGCGGTGGTGGGCCGCTATGACCATGATCTCGGAGGCGAACATCCCGATGTTGATCTGGCGAAGATGGAGGGGGCAGATACGGTTTCGCGTATCCATGCCGCGCTTGAGCATATTGGGAGCACATATACCTTAACCGATCTGAATAGCACCAACGCAACGCGTATCAATGGCAATCGCCTGGAGCCGGATAAACCCACTCCCATCAAAGATGGGGATACCCTGCTCTTTGGCAAGGTATCGTGTACATGGAGGAAACTCTAGGCTGGTGGTATAGCCTCTGGTGAAGAAGAAACATCGGAGGCTGTTCCTCATCCCCATTTAGTGGTAAAAGATGGATACCTGCTTTATTTATCAGCTATAATGTTCAGGATGGTAACCTTCAATTTGGCATGGCCTGATACAGATTTTGATGGCCTGAGCATGCAGTTTTAACGATGAGGTTGTGCATTGAAACGTTCACATTTAGCACGGGAAATCGTAGAGACAGTTGCGCTTACTATCCTCATTTTTATTGTAATTCGTTTTGCGATCCAGAGCTATCATGTAGAGGGACCGAGCATGCAGCCCGGTCTGAACTCTAATGAGTATGTCGTAGTGAACAAAGTAGCGTATGTATTGCATGGGCCGGAGCGCGGCGATGTTATTGTCTTCCACTATCCTCTCGATACCACTCAAGATTTTATCAAGCGGGTGGTTGGCCTCCCTGGCGATACCGTCCATACTGATAGTGTGCATATCTGGGTCAATGGGGTACAATTGAGCGAGCCGTACATCAGCACGGCCTCGAACCCGGTTGCCAAAACCTGGCAGGTGCCGAGCAATCAGTATTTTGTGCTGGGCGATAATCGGCCTGATAGCACCGATTCGCGGTACTGGGGGTTTGTGCCCAAAAACTTCATTGTCGGGAAGGCGGTAATCATCTACTGGCCGATCACAAACTGGCAATTTGTCAATACCTACTCGGCGGTGTATACTCATATCAAACCTGGTCAATGACGAGCCAGAAGAGACGCTGACGAGGATTAGCAGTATAAGCGAGGTTTTACGTTGAAACGTTCACATCTAGTGAGGGAAGTTGTAGAAGTAATTGTAATTACTTTGGTCATCTTCCTCGCAGTTCGATTCGCCATTCAGAGTTATCATGTGGAAGGCCAAAGTATGCAGCCTGGCCTTGTCACTAATGAGTATGTGGTTGTAAACAAGGCTCTATACCTGTTCCAGGCACCTGAACGTGGAGACGTGATTGTGTTCCACTTTCCTCGTAACACCAGCGTAGACTTTATTAAACGCATTATTGGGATTCCTGGTGATACGGTGCGTATGGATAGTACGCACGTCTGGGTCAATGGGGTGCTCTTGAATGAGCCGTATATCAGTGCTCCGTCCAATCCCGTTGCGCGCGAATGGAAAGTACCGCCCAATGACTACTTTGTGATGGGTGATAATCGCCCGGAGAGCGATGATTCGCGCTACTGGGATTTTGTGCCGAAGAACGAGATCGTGGGGAAAGCTTCCATTGTCTACTGGCCCCTCTCGAACTGGCAATTCATCAATACCTACTCGACGGTCTATGCCCAGACCACGCATAATCACTAATTTAGAGAGAAGAGTATCTTATGCAAGATGCGGATAGGCGGCGAGCATCATCGCGGTCTCACGGAGAAGAGCATGTGGAAGATGACGAACAGCGAAAGGAACCGTCGGATTCGACGGACGATTGGGATGAGCAATTTGATGTGGTGACGCTGCCCCGAAATGGTTTCCAGTATGCGATGATCTCAGGAGCTGTTGCGGGCGTTCTGGGGGTACTGCTGAATGTCGGGATCACTCTGCTCAATGCGTCCACATTTCAACGAGCGAGCAGCGAGGGGCCCAATGTCACCTATAATACCGCTCTGGCGTTACTGGGCTTAGAATGCCTGAACTTTTTTGTCAGCCTGCTGATCTGTTTTATCGTGGGCTTTATCGTGGGCCGAATTGCTGTACGGCGCAGACTGGGTTTTTACGCTGGCATGCTGGCGGGTGCCGTGATGTACCTGGGAGCATTTTTCACGCGCTACATCCCCAACTATCCTGGGAATCTCGCGGCCAATGCTCCGACGAACGTCGGGCCGCTCACTGGTGGTCTGGTGGTATCGGCAGTATTTCTCCTGGTATGGGCCATTATCGGAGGAGCTACCAGCCTCTGGGGGACATGGACCGCGACGCGCAAGCATCCCTATTACCTGGCTCAGCAGGAAGCATGAGGACAAAGAGGGCAGGTCTTGCACCTGCCCCTACAGCGATAGAGGCATCTAAAAATGCCCTTTTTCAATTGGCTGGTGAGTTCGTGAGAAGCCAGCGGATTGTGGCCTCATCAGGCGCAGTCATCGCTTGTTGCACGAGCTGGTCGAGCACTTCAGGCTTGTTAAGGTGTTTCACCTGCTGCTGTGCCAGTTCAGCAATCGCTGGAAACCGCACACCGACGATGTTTACCAGCGTCCTTTGTAGAGCCGCGACTTCTCCCTGAATCTGACCTTCTGCTTTGCTATCAGCACGGATTTTTTGGACCTTCGGGTTGTCTTCCCACAGCTTATCGTACATACTTAGTTGCTCCTGACCATCTCCTTCCGTTCTCATCATACTATGTTCTAAAGATCCTTACAAGAGCAGGGAGGACAAGGCACCAGGGCAAGCGCGAGGCCCCCTCCTAATCCCAACCCATCCCCTTGCCCCTACCTGCATCCGTCCACCTATCGCCGATCCCGTTCCATGATGATTTTTTTGGGGAGAATACGAGATCGTGGAGGAACCGGTAGGGGCAAGGGGTCGGGGTT
>DASTZT010000502.1:0-5377 GCA_035764225.1 Ktedonobacteraceae bacterium | reverse complement strand
TGGCCGCATCGGCAGTTCTCGATCTAGGAGTCAACATCTGGTATAAGCTTGCTCAGATGAGCAGCAACAATTCAAACCAACTAGGCTTACAAGGTCTGGTCATACAGGCATCTGGCCCCCCAAGCCAGGATGGAGTATTGCATTTTTATAATCCGGGTCTGCTTAACACCAATTTCAATGGTTGGGATTACACCGTGAGGTATCACATCACCCGCACTCCTGTGACTGCCTGACCTTTCGCGCTGGGGCGATTTTCCTCAGTCGATGGAATGGCAAGCAATAGCAGCGTATTGCTACCTGTTAGCTAATCAAGCCGTGTATCATGCAGAAGCAGGCTGGCTTGATTAGCTTTTTTATGCGCAGAGAATCTGAAAAACTTCCGCTTGATTTTTCATTTACAGTTTTGAACCCAAAAGCCGAGCTAATACGTGTAACAAAGAAGTTGTTGTATCGATGTATACAAGCCTGAGATGTGTGCATTGTCTATAGAAGGAGGGTATGTCTTATATGGTTATTACGTTTACGACGCTGCTCCTATGGCTACTGATTGCGGTCCTGGTCGGATTTGTTGGCGAACTGATCGCGGGGCGGCGCGCGCCCGATGGTATCATCGGTGCTATTATTGTCGGCTTTCTCGCCATTTTCTTGATTGTCGGTGTCTTCCACTTTGCTATCGCGGGCGAACCCACGCTGGCAGGCGTGCCCCTGATTAGCTCTATCCTTGTAGCGGCCTTGCTGGTTATCCTCTGGAGCGGCTTTGCCTATCGTAGAGTACGCCCGTATTACTATCGTCGTGGCGGATACGCACGTCGCCCGCGTCGCCGTCTTTTCTAGTAGATAGGTAACAAAGGAGATAGAGCAACACCGCTCTTATCTCCTCTTTTTTTTGCTCTGGGATGCGCTTTATTGTGGCAGCAAATGTCTGGAAAGCAAGAAGGCGCTGAAATCGGCCAGACTCTCCACTTCCCCTTCATCAAGCATATTCACGATCCGTCTCACGACGACTCGACGGGGTTGATTGGGCGTTGTGGGTAGGGTGAAGCCGATAGCGTTGGTCAACTGCGGCTCACGGTCATTGCGAATAGCGTCGGCCATCAGTTCGAGCAGATCCGCCAGATCAAGTTCCAGCGCATGAGCCAGACTTTCCAGCACTTTGGCCGAAGGATATTTTTGCCCACGCTCAATCTCTCCAACGTAGATTTCTGACAGCCCTGCTTTCTCGCCCAACTCTTTAATGGTCAGGCCATGTTCCTGGCGCTCCTGGCGTATAACGCGCCCTATGATCTCCTGTAAATCCACCGGCTCCGGCATCACTTCGGTCCTTCCTATGCTTAAAGCATTGCTAATTTTCTTCCTATGCTATGAGCATAGCTTCTCTCTATCAGTATAGGCTATGGGCGTGTTATATTCAAGGGGAAGTGATGAACAACTGGCAAAAGGAGAACAACGCTATGTTTATTGTACAACCTTCTCGTACCCTGATGGCAGAACATCCTGAGATTCGTTCCTCTATACATGTCCCGATGGTCTATGAAAAAGTGGCGGCAGAGCCGATACGCTGGGAGTATCATGTGCTGACAGTCGATACCAGCGAGCAAGCCCTACCCACAGCGGAACAGTTAAACGAACTGGGAAACAAAGGCTGGGTGCTGGCAGGCATGCTGGATGAACGAGCGAGCGGCAAAGGGAACTTGGTCCATTTTTACTTTGTTCGACAATCGATGGAATAACTTATATACCATCATTTACTTGATCTGAAAGGAGCATTATCATGGCATCAAGCTTGTTTGTGCCAACGGTGATAGAATCGACCGGGCGAGGAGAGCGAGCTTACGACCTTTTCTCGCGGCTTTTAAAAGAACGCATTATTATGGTGAACGGCCCCGTTGAGGAGGGCATGGCTAATCTGGTAGTGGCCCAGCTCCTCTTTCTGGCAGCCGAAGACAACCAGCGCGAGATCAATATGTATATCAACTCCCCTGGAGGCGTTGTCAATGCTGGATTGGGCATTTATGACACGATGCGCAGTTTGCCCTGTCCTATCTCAACGACCTGCGTGGGCTATGCCGCCAGTTTCGGCACGATCCTTTTGATGGCCGGAGATCGTGGCTTGCGTCGTTCCTTGCCTCATGCTCGCATTCATATGCATCAGCCTCTACAGGGCGGTCTGAGCGGACAGGCGACAGATATTGATATTCACGCCCGTGAGATCTTGCATCTGCGCGATGTATTGAACGGCATCATTCATCACCATACCGGCCAATCGCTGGAGCGTATCCGCAAAGATACCGACCGCGACTTTTTCATGAGCGCGGAGGAAGCGAAAGAATACGGCATCATCGACGAGGTGCTCACGCTCGCCGACAAGTAATCATCGTCAGAGTAACAAACGACAGGCGGCAAAGCAGCATTCCCTACTGGCTCTCTTTGCCGCACTCTACTCCGTCAGAACTCACAGCCACCAGGGACGATTTTGATGGTTGGCTCGCATACTGATTGTACTCTTGAGCGGCTCGTTGCCCCAGCGTCGTCAGGAACGATTGTGACAGCGCAGTCTCGCTCTCTTTACCCGTTCGGCGATCAAGCCCCTGAACCTCGCCAGCACGCGGCAACAAGCGATCTGCAATGCTCATTATCTTCATCGTCAGGCCTGGGAAAAGGCCGTGGAAACGGGCGAGCAGTTTCGCAGGCAGGGTTAAAGTGATCTGGGCCTTGTTCTTGCGCGTGGCCTTCACAATGCTACGAGCCGCCTTCTTCGCGCTTATCGAGAGCAGAGGCAAGCTATTGGCGATATCAAACCAGGTGTACTCAGCATGATGCTTGCCTTTGAAAAAAGCATTGACAGGAGACCCTGTACGCATCAGGCCAGGGATCACGGTCACAACGTGAATGCCCTTTTTCTTCAGTTCGGCATACAGCCCTTCGGAGAAGCCAGTAAGGGCAAACTTCGCGCTGGCATAGGGCAGCAGATGAGGAACGCTGACTTTGCCCCCTATTGAGGAGATATTGACGATATGACCCTGCTTGCGCTCAAGCATCTGAGGAAGTGCTGCCATTGTGGCATGGACCGCTCCCCAATAAATCACTCGCATACTATCCTCATAGTCATCGAGGGTTTGCGCCTCTATTGGCCCCACCGTAATGATGCCAGCATTGTTGACCAGGATATCGATGCGCCCATAGTGTGTCGTGGCTTGATCTATGAGATGCTGGACCTGATCTCGCTGCGTCATATCACAGGGAATCGCCAGCACATTCGCTCCCTGCTCGGCCAGGCGACGACGAGCCAGTTCCAGTTCCTCCTCCTCATGGGAGCAAATGACGATTCTCCCTCCTTGAAGGGCAAATTCTTCTGCCAGAGCCAGACCCAGGCCACGCGACCCGCCCGTAATCAGGACAACCTTTCCCTGAAAATCCACTCTTTTTTTGCGCGTGATCTTCCAACCCGTCAGCAACGCCTTCAGCACATCGACTGTTGTTACATGCGGCTCGCTATATTTTGAACCCATATGATTGCTCCTGCCTTTCTTCCGTAAGGCCCCATTGTCCTCGTATATACGCATTACACTTCCGCTCCTCGACCGTAGTACATAGTGTCTTCGCGCGATCCTCCCTGCCCGGCGCGTATATCGTCATAGGTTGCAACCAGCTCGATTGAACGCAGGTACTTCGCCATTTTGTATCCCAGCACCGTCTCGACTCGCAGCCGCAACGGCGCTCCGTGAGGAATGGGCAACGGCTCATCATTAAAATCATAGGCTAGAATAGATTGAGGATGCCTTGCCAACTCAAAATCGATCACCTCGTAGAAGGGGTAGTAATGTATCCCATCAAGACTATGTTCATCCAGACCATAGGAGGTAAAAACCAGGTAACGCGCCTCCGGGAGCGGCTGGCAGCGATCCAGGATCTCGCTGACGCAGACTCCTGTCCATTTGCCAACGCCTGACCACCCCTGGATACAATTGTGTTTGGTAATTTGGGTGGTCGCGGGCAGGACGCGTAGATCATCCAGAGAAAGGCAGAGCGGCTGTTTCACCATTCCGCCGACTTCCAGCCGCCAATCGCGAAAGTTGTTCCGGGCCAGCGCGTGATACTCCTCACTGGTAGGAGGTGCGCCATTAACCCAGAAATAGGGCGAAATGTCAGACTCTTTGTAGTGCTGGACCGACTTCTCTCCATGCAGCAAGATTCTGCGCGTGGGATCAATTACAGATCCCAGAGCATGCTGAACCTGCCGTCGATGTCGAGCCGAGTAGAGCGTTGTCCAGACGTAGACAATGAATACAAACACCAGCGCCGCAATCGCGATCCAGCCCGCGCGGGCAAAGCTTGCCTGCTCACTGCCAAGCACAATATCGCGAATATTATTCTGGAAGTGGACGATAAGCACCAGGGCCGTATGAATCAAGATGAAAACCAGGAAGGCGAGCAGGCTCAAAAAGTGCAGGCTACGCCCCAACTGACGCCCGCCAAAGAGTTTGATGTACCAGGGGTGACGGGCCGCGACCGCAGGCGACATCGTTGCCCCCGTCAGCAACATAAACGGTGCCAGCAGAAACACCACGGCGGCATAGGTAAGCTGCTGCAGAGGATCATAGGGACGAAAATCGCTGGCAGGCGGAATATGGAAAGTGATATAGGTAAGAAAAGTATGGAATGCATCAGGGAAAATGGACCAGGACGTGGGGATCAAACGGCTCCACTCACCAGTGCCAAAGAGCAACGCCACGTAGACCACGCCGTTGAGCACCCAGAAAATGACCGAGAAGAAGTGCCAGTGCCGACCAATACCAAGATTTTTCCCCCCCGGTAGTGCCAGCCAGGGCGATGCTGGCACTTCATCATCGAGGGAGGTATAGACCTTGTCCTGCTTTACTGGCACTTTTTTCTTCGTAAACTTGAGCCACTCCTGCCCCGGCGTACAGTTATCATTCCAATACAACCGGGGATGAGCTGCGAGAATTTGTAACCCGCTGCGAATCAGCAGCCCGATAAAGAGCAAATTGATGAAGTGGCTGGCTCGCAGCCAGAGCGGAAATCCGAGTGAAGCAATCACCAGGTGCATACTCATTACTTCCTCCACAACAGGCTAGCGGCGATAGCGCCCACAACGCCACTTGCTACCAGTGAGACCAGGCCGCGATGGGTATTAGCCCAGAGCTGCCAGCTTTTCTTGCGGGCTTCGTCGTCAAAAGCCCCATGTGCCCCATAATCGCGCTCCTGATCAACGGGTGCCCAGAGATTATCTGGACGATCATGATCGGCAGGCTCGGAAGTCTGCTGCGATTTGAAGCCTGTTTTGCCCAGGTACCAATCGCCAAGCCCAGGAAACACCTTGTTACCCTGGATGGCAATCACCGTAGACAAGCCCACG
>DASTZT010000501.1:0-3840 GCA_035764225.1 Ktedonobacteraceae bacterium | reverse complement strand
CGTTGCTGCTGATCGTAGTGGCGGGCCAGTTGCAACAAGCGATCATAATCAGCCAGCATCGTACTGCTCTGTTTATGCTGGTCAGCCAACAGCTCACGAACCAGTGAGGTCTCGATCAAGAGGTATTGAGCCAGCAGCGACCAGGTATCAGGAGCACGGTGCAAGGTCTGCAAGATTTGTGTGAGGCGACGCAGCGAACGATGGCCCTCTACGCTGACATTGAGCGGAACGTCGCCAGTCAAAAGCAACGCGCCAGGGTTGAGATGCTGCTCCTGACTTGCCAACAACAATGCCTCTATATCACTCTGGGTCAGAGGATGTTCAGGCTGCCTGGCCGCTCGTAGCAGCCCCATGCCGCTTTGATCCGTCATGAGCAGGATGATTGAAAGCAGGTCTTTGATGTATTCCTGTTCAAGCGTGCCTCCCCGCTCAATCACGGGCAGCCCTGCGCTCGCCAGTACACGCGAAATCTTCTGCACATGCGCCCGCGTGCGACAGAGCACGACCATATCTTTATAAGCGTAGCCGCTGGCGTGTTTATAGTGAATATCGTGGAGCAGCCCCGCCATCTCGCTCTTATCATCTGCTGCTTGAGCCAGGGTAATAGAGACATCGGGGTGTGCAGGGTGCGCAGGCTGATTCTTACCGGGCTGTTCGTCTGGCTCCAACTGCTGGCAACGAAACGCCTCAGCTAGCGTCACCAGATCTGGCCGCGAGCGATAGTTGCGGCTGAGCGGTAAGATTTTTGCACGGGGAAAATCTTGCGCAAACTGGCTGATATTGGCGGGAGAAGCGCCACGAAAGCCATAAATAGCCTGGTTAGCATCTCCCACTACCCAGACACGCTGCTCCTCGCCTGCCAGTTCGCGTAGCAAGACTCCACTGGCACGATTGACATCCTGGAACTCGTCCACGAGAATGTGCTGATATTTTTGCTGCTGCTCTCGCAGCACTTCAGGGTACACATGGAACAGTTGGACGGTCAGCATCAGCAGGCCGCCAAAGTCGGTATCGCCCCGTTGTTGCAGTTCCTGCTGATAAAGCGCATACGCCTGAGCAACTTCCAGGGCTTTTTCCGCCTGCTCCATTGCTTCGTCGTCTTGCGCCTGTGCTCGCATCTGTCGCGCCAGTTGAGCATACGCCTCTGGTGTCACCAGCTCATCCTTTGCACGCGAGATTGCCTTCAAGATATCGGGGAAATAGTAGGTGGGAGAGTGGAGTTTTTGATAGTGCCGCAAGCGTAGAGTGTTGGCTCGTCGGCGCAAAAGGAAGTAGCCTTCCGCCTCATCAATCAGGGCAAAATCCGGGCGTAACCCGACAAGCTGCCCATGTTGGCGCAACAGATCGGCGCAAAACGCGTGGAAGGTGCTGACTTTGGGCAAGGCATAAGCGCCAGCCAGGGGCTGCTGCAAACGTTCCTCCATCTCCTGGGCAGCTTTGCGCGAGAAAGTCAATGCCAGAATCTGTTGCGAGGGCACACCAAGCATACGAATAATGTATTCGGTACGCCCGATTAGCGTGCTGGTCTTGCCACTGCCCGGACCCGCCACAATCAGCGCGGGCGTAGGAGCTTCTATGGCGGCCTGCTGGAACTCGTCGTAACGTTTTTTGGGTGCAACGACCGCAGGCGTTTGTCGCTCAGCAGCCTCTACGGTAGCTTCCTCCGCAGGCTTAAGGTGTTCTTTGAGCAATCCGGCTAAGCGATTGAGCATTGCGGCATTAGAGACAGCGAAAATATCCGCCAGGCTTTGGGGCGAAACGCGCTCAACCAGGTAGAGTACACGCAGCCTTTCAATCGGCATTAAGAGTTCGGCGGCAAATATATTGGCGTCCAGCTCGCGTTGGCTACGCGGATCGTAGCTTTGACCAACGCCCAGCGCCTCTTGAAATTGCTCCTTGTCCAGTAGACCAGCCAGACTCTCCTGCACATCCGTATCATGACAGGGATCGGTCTGAGAAGGATCGGGAAGCTCCTGTGTACTCTCAGAGGCAGAAAGCGCGGCAAGTTTATGGGTGAGAGCCTGAAAACGCCTGCCGCCATGACAATGCAAAATAACATGACCTAATTCGTGAGCTAACGTAAAGCGACGGAGCATTTCCGCTAAATCTCGACAAAGCCAGATCAGATTCTCATCCTCATCCGCATCCACAAAACCATAGGTGCCCGGCTTATAATCATCGGGGTGGAAGGTCTCAACGTGTAACCCTAACCAGCTGACTATTTCATCCAGCGGCGTTCTATCATCGCTCCATGCAGGATGTTCTTCCCGATAGAGCCGGAGAACAAGGCGAGCCGCCTCCCCTGCCATCGTACGCATACGACTATCCATAACGCTCCCTCAAATAGCACGAAACTCTCTGCCAACTTCTATTATACCGTATCTTGTGGACACAGCCCCTACTTCAGTTTTTTCAAATAGATCGTTTGTCTGATATAATATCAAAAATTAAGAATGAAATCGTGCCACTGACTACAAGGAGCATGTCATGGAAGCAGAAGAAATACTCATGCAAAGCAGATCAGGCTCAGAACTTCCTCATGGCTGGATTGTGTTTCCACTCTTACGTAGCAAAGTTTTGCTCGGTATCGCGGGATGGCTATTCGGCATTATTCTTGGGCTTGGTTTATTTGGGCTGGTCGCAAATATCGTCATCCCATTTAATTACCAGCGTGGCTGGTTTGCCGCCACGTTCAGCACCGTTCTACTAGGCATTCTCCTATTCATCGGACTGGGTAGCCTCTATCTGCTTATCGCCGATATCCGCCGTTTGAGCCAGGCGCAGAAGCACATCATTGTGATTACTTCTGATGATTTCGTCAAGCAAGAAGGCGACAAGATTATTCAAGTACCTCTAGCACATGTGCGCCATGTGACAGCGCGTGGACTTCCGCCCCCCGACCGCACTCCTCCATCACGGGAAGAGCGCAGCGTGAGAAACATCCCTGGAGTTGGCGAGGGGGCAATGGGCTTCTTTTTTGGACGCGGCTTCAGTTCGTCCGGCACGCGCTGGCGACGTAAGCGCATGCGTACCCCCACATCGCTCGCCTTTATTGATGCACGCACAGACAGCGAAGTCACTGTTGTCACCGATGAAGCGTATGGCGATCCCTTTGCCATCGGCGGTCTCTTGAAACAATATGCTGCCAATGCACAACAACAGAGCATTAAATAGTAGCGTTTAGAAAAAAACGGAGTTTTTATTATGCTGCTTGCTATTGATATCAGCAATACCAACATCAAGTTCGGTCTCTATGATAGCGCCGTAATGGAGCAGCATTGGGTGGTATCGACGGCGCGGCAGCGTACCACCGATGAGTATGCGATGGTCTTGCGGGATCTGATGCAGCATGCCGGGCACAGTTTCAGCGATATTGACGATATAATAATATCGAGCGTAGTGCCTCCACTCACTCCCGTCTTTCACGATCTGGCGGTACACTACTGCGATAAAGAGCCGTTGATGGTCAGTCACGGACTGGATCTGGGCTTCAAGCTCCTGATCGATAATCCCTGGGAGCTTGGCTCAGATCGTATCGTTACTACTCTAGCGACGTACCAGCTTTATGGCGGTCCTGCCATCGTGATTGCATTCAGCACCGCTACAACGTTCGATGTGGTTTCCGCCGAAGGTGATTTCCTGGGAGGGGCAATTGCTCCAGGGTTAATCATCTCGGCGGAAGCATTGAGCGAGGCAGCTTCTCGCCTGTATCGCGTGGACCTGACGCCTCCGCCTTCCGCGCTGGGGAAAAACACGATTGAGAATATGCAATCGGGGATCATCTACGGGCATGTGGGTCTGGTTCAGGGCCTTATTCTTCGTCTGCGCAAAGAAATTCCG
>DASTZT010000500.1:0-2699 GCA_035764225.1 Ktedonobacteraceae bacterium | reverse complement strand
CTTATAGACGAGAGACAATGCATGAAGGGGCGCTTTTCCACCACCAGAGCATAGCTCGTCTCGCGCCATAAGGGCAATAGCTGTTGAATCCATGCCACCGGAGAAGTGCGAGCAGGTACGGCCACGCAATCGCTCCCGAATCGCAGCCGCCAGCAACGGCTTATACTGTTCAGCAAGCGCCACGACATCGCTCGTTCCGGGATCATGGATATGCGCCAGCCAACGCCAATAGAGCTGGGACTCGGCCTTGATGGGAGCGATGCCAAGCGTTACCATTGAACCCGGCAGAACGCGCTGAATCCCCACATATGCACATAGCTCACTGGCCCCTTCCTGCCTCGGCAGCGGCTGCATAATCAGTTCCGCAAAATATTCTTCGTTTAGCACGCTTTGCGGCCTTAAGGCGAGGAGGGACCATAGACTTGTACTTAACGCCACCATTCCGCCATACTCTGTCCAGTACAGCGGATAGCCTCCGAGCGGATCACGCATGGCCACGAAGCTTCTACGCTCAGCATCCCAGATAACAAGCGCAAAATCGCCTTCCAGGGACGCTAATGCAGCCGGGCCGAGATAGCGATATACAGCAAGCGCAAGCGTGGCGGCATTGGTGGAACATTCTTTGCGTAATGCAGCAGCACAGCATGGCTCCAGTCGGACAAGAAGATCATGCTGATAATAGATCGCTCCCATCAGTAGTGCAAAGAACGTATCTTGTTGAGAGAATGCCACCAGGGAAGTACATTGCTCAGGAGATGGAGTATAGAGCCTGGCTTCAATTTCTGTCCCTTGCCCAATCACGGTAAAGCCGATATCCATCTTCTCTTCCCCTTTTCATTCATATACCAGTACAGGCGTAAAGTCCTGGCAGCGATCTTCTTCATCGCTCATGATCATATCCCCAGATTCACACCAGCAGTGGCTCGCCAGAGGGAACAGATCAATACCAACGACCAACCTGGCAGGTACACCGAACAGGTGAAGCAGCCCCCAACAACATAAGGCCCGTTCCTTACATTCAACTCGTAAGAGATGCCTGCTCGCCACTGTTTGTACAGTCTCTCCGATCATTTTTATCTCGTCATCTGCCCGCGTTAAGGCCGCACTTTTCGCCTTGCTATGAAGGAAGTTACGCCAGATTTCAACTGTTGCTGGCCAGCCGGAAAGACGAAGCGCAACGTAGGTCAGAGCTAAGAATACCCAGATTTTTGTTTGCAGTGACGAGGGCCAGCTATGCATACAGTGCAGCAAGGGGAGTAGGATGAGAGAGGAGCGACGCCCCCTTTGCTGCTGAGAACGGCAGGATGTTGTCGGGCGATAGATCAGTTGCTTTTTTTCCAAACCATGCAGAAATATGTGCAGATCGCGCTCAATGCACGCTAGCTCAAGCTGGTAAATCGTGGTCATTTTACGGATAGTAGCCGCCGTTCCCTCTGTTAACGCACCGGAGAGCATGGTTGCAGCGCTCTGCGACAGGGCATAGAAATTACCACCCAGGTCCAGCAGCCGCCCGGTTCCATCCTGAAGACACAGCAATACCACATGTGGCGCTAACACGTATTCAGCATTGGCCATCGGCTCGCTTGCTAGCCGTGCATGCATGATGCTCTCGATCATAGCACCTCTTTTCTCCGAGCTATTTACTTACCGCGATCAGGATCACGAAACTCCTTGCAATGAGGAGACATCGGACACGCCACTCTTTTTGCTTTTGTCCTCTCCCTTCCAACGCAACGTTACTTTGTAGTTAGCATCCGCACTGGCAGAGGTCAAAATCGCACCAAATTTCGCGCTTAAGGTAAAGCCAAATTCCATTTGAACCTCATCAGGTGGCTGAAATAGTCCACGTAACGTGGCAATGACTTTTTCTGTGGTGGGTCGAATCCTGGCGATTGCCTGCTCAAAGCTCTGCGAAGATTGCTCCGGTCCTTCCTCATCGCGTCCAACGCGGCGTTGGCCTCGCTCTTCTTCCCAATCATCTACTTCGACAATAACCGTGCCGCCATCATCCATCGGGAATTCAACTAAGCGTTTCATTGCATTCCTCCACGTTATTTTGAGCCATATTCGTAAGCGCCAAGATCACATCCTTTGCCCTTCAGCCTCAACATACCTCGCTGGTCAGTTAAAGACAGGTTGTGCCCCCCACACCACACACCAGGAGGCACCTGATTAATCGCCGGGCTATCAGGCAGTAAAGCATCTGTCATCGTAGCTCCTCCATTATTTTGTAGCGGAGCAAGACCAGGAGCCTTATTCGTAACCAGCCGACTAGCCAATCCTTTTTCTGTTGTGCGGCTGGGATTCAAGCTGGCATTTCCCTTATTCTGGATCAGGTTAATAGCGGATAATGAAAATGTGCCCTGAACATCCGTCGATTTTTGGGCTTCATTACCCGCGATGATGCTATTGGCCAGCGTGGTTAACGTACCGCTATTGACAATACCGCCTCCATTGCTTGCACGATTTTTGTACAGGGTGGAGTAAGTAACGAAGCAGTGAGCTGCATCTTCTACATTCAAAATACCTCCTCCATCTCCGCGCGCCACGTTCTCCGAGATCGTGCTCGTCTCCAACACTAAAACGCCTTTGTTCACAATGCCACCACCATCATGGCCTGCGCCATTGTCGAATATCGTGCTGTCAATTACCCTGCTCATCTTGACAAAGGAATCATTATAAATGCCGCCCCCATCCTG
>DASTZT010000499.1:0-11592 GCA_035764225.1 Ktedonobacteraceae bacterium | reverse complement strand
CCCAAAAACACCAACACAACTCCTTGCGCGGCGAAGCCGCACAAGCAGGGCAAAGACACTCAGCATCAGACACACCCTCAAAAAAATATGTATACACTATACCATGTGAGTTAACATCATGATATATTCAGAAGGAATAATGTTGCTCTGCGCTCTTGCATCTATGAGTCTCACTTGATATACTGACGAAGCGATTTAGCTCAATAGTCTGTATCTGTGCATAAAAATTATTGGAGCAGCTTGTACGGCTGCTTTTAAAAGAAATAGAAGGGCGGTCATGGCCACTGCGCAAGATCCTGCACGTTTCACACCTTCAAACGTACCTTCACCACCATTACGACAGGCGCAACCCATCATTCATGGCGATCAGGAAACGCTTCAGCACTGGTTAACCCACTATTGGCAAAAATTGAAGCTGCCCGATTATGAGCTGCCTTTGCTCGCGCTGACGCAAGATCGCCAGGAATTTATGCGTTGGACTGGCAAGCGCCTCAACCTGATGACGCTTGGCTGCTATTGTTATATACCCGCGCCCGCAGCCCATCAGCGCAAAGAATCTCTCCCACCTAAGGAACGCACGGCATTTACCCATCGTCATTTGATCTTTATTGAACCTGATATGCAAGCCAGATCCATCGAGGTCACGGTCGCTCACGAGCTGATTCACCTGGCCGACCGCGTCAATGGCACGCCGCGCCGTCATCGTCATCATGGCTACGATTCGATTGCCGCCGATGAAGCAGCGATCACCGGCTATGGTCTGGAGGAACTGCGAGCCTTATTGCACGAAGAGAGCCTTAAGCGCGAGCAGATGCGTCGCCAACGTCGCCCTATTCGCTATCTGTATGAGTGTCCCAATTGTGGCAAAAAATATCCCAGGACGAGAAAATATTCGCAGGCCGTATCGTGTAGCAGTTGCGATAAACGCTACAACCCGCGCTTTCGCTTGTTGTTATCGTCGCAGCCCGGTTAGCGCGTCTCAGCCAGCTCTTCCTGCAACTCATGCAGCCAATCGAGCAGCGAGCGCGTCTGATGAATGCGGCTACGCAACACAATATGGTCAAAAAAGGCTCCGTCGCCCGCTTCCTCTTCAGGCGCGTGCTTGGCTTCAAGATGCTCAAGGAAGCGCTGGCACGCGTCTATCTGCTGCTCAACCAGCCCGGCAGTGCGCGTGGACAGAAAACGGTCCATAAAATAGAGTTTAATCAGGAACAGGATGCGAATATCGCGCGGTTTTTCAACTGGCTGGATGAGCCATTGCAGAAAAACATCGTGACCGAGAGGTGTGAGATGGAAAATCTTACGCGGAGGTCTGGTCCCCTGCGATTCTAACTCTGCCTCGATAAACTTCAGGCGCTCCAACTTCTTCAGGAACGCGTACATCTGGCTCATTTCGAGATGCACAATCTGGCCCGGCGTGCCTCCCTCAAACTGCTGGAACATCTCATAGCCATGCATTGGCCGTATCTTGAGTAAACCTAGAATGACATATTCTGCTGGCTCGCTAATCTGCATACTATCCCCTCGTCTCCCTGAAAAAATATGTTGCCGCAAATGTCGTAACGATCTGATTATGAGCATTGACGAATGACTTGGGGAAGCATCACCCGCGTCATTGCTCGCATCGTCAGGGCAAGCGCAAGGCCCCCTCCCATCCCAATCCCGACCCCTTGCCCCTACCGACCCTTTGCCATCACGTCTTTCCCAAAACCACTCCGAACAGGTTTTGCGCTGTGGGGCCAGAGGGGTAGGGGCAAGGGGAGGTGTGGGGCTGGGAAGGGGCCTTGCGCTTGCCCTGCGACTGTGGTTCGCTTCCTCTTTTGAAGAGATTTTCTTTCAGCAGAGAGATACGATCCCCTCGTCTTGACCAATAAAACCATTGCCATTATAGTGTATCAAAAAGAGGAGAACAAGACAGAGCCTGGGAGCAAATCGTGAGTATAGATGATCGTGAACGGCTGTTACAAACGCTCAGCGCAATGCTGCTGCAACTGCATATGCTCCAGACTGGCGTGAACGGCAATGCGTCGGAGGCAGCTCCACTCGATCTGCCTGCACTCCGTAATGGCTTAACCTCGCTGGAACGGATGACGCGAGACGCCTTAGCCGTCGTCCTCACCTCGACCGATGATGTATTGCCGCCTGAACTGGAGGATACGACCTTAGCACAGGCTCTTTCCCAACTGGTTGAGGAGACAGCAGAGAAATTAAACCTTTCCAGCCGTGTCTTGTTTTCGGGCGTGGATGAGGAGGGTAGAACGGAGGAGCATAGCCTGTTGCCCGCCGTAGAGCGCGTGCTGTATATGATGGCACGCGAGACGCTTTACCAGGTAGAGCATCATACAGGTGCGCGTAAACTCCGCCTCTCGCTTAGCTATGGGCCGGACGACGTGCAGATGAGCATTGAAGACGACGGAACAAACATCGAAGCCAAAACTCCCGCCCCTCCCTTTGCCGAAGATACTACAATCAGCAAAGCATACGGAGCGTTGCTGCCTACCTCTTCCATCATGGATACCCTGCGTCTGCGTGTTGAGCAATTTGGTGGCTCGCTCACCATTGGCCCGGCAGGCGAGCAAGGGACGCGTGTAATTGTCCGTGTGCCTTATACGCAGCAGGTTCAAGCGCAGATGGGAGCAGAGCCAGCGATGGCAGCGCCTCCGCCCGTACCCATTGAGCCTGTACGCATTCTGATTGTCGCCGCGCAAGCCGTGACGCGAGCAGGCTTGCATCGTTTACTTGAAGCTTATCCCGGCTTGCAGGTGGTCGGTGAGGCTGCCGATGGCGTGCAGGCTGTCAGTGAGACGCTGGAACTGGGGCCGCGCGTGGTTTTGATGGATCTGCAATTGCCCAACGGGCAGAGTCTGGAGGCTTTGCGTCAGATCAAGCAGCTCAACCTGGATACAAAGGTCTTGCTGCTCTCGTCGCAAGAGCGTGAAGAATATCTGTATGAAATCTTGCGGGCGGGCGCGAATGGCTACGTCTTGAAAGATATTGCCCCGGATGAGCTGGTGCAGGCGGTTCAGGCGGCGGCGCGTGACGAGCTGCTGATCCAGCCACAACTGGCGAGCAGGTTGCTCTCTCGCTTCGGCAAACAGGGACGTGGAGCGCATGCAGATGCACTAACGGCGCGCGAACTGGACGTATTGCGCTTGCTCGCTCGCGGCTTGCGCAACAAAGAAATTGCCGCCCGCCTGTTTATCAGTGAGCGGACGGTCAATTTTCATCTCGCCAATATTTATCAGAAGCTCAATGTCTCAGGGCGCACCGAAGCCCTCAGCAAAGCTCTTGAGCAGGGCTTGATTACGGCCTGATAATACCCGCATGCCAGGTATCAAGGTAATGTTTGAGCGACGAGATGTAGACGGCCTCGTTGTTATTGTCACTGTTGGGTGCGTATCTGGGAATGATCTGATCGACGGTGACCAGACCCCATTGCGCCACATACAGGTTGCGGATCAGCTTATACCACGCTTCAAAGCCATCTTCCCAGCTATTAAACCAGGCGTAGCCATCCTGGCACTTGAAATTCGGAATGCAGCGCAGATTGCCGAGCGAAAGGCTTAAGCGGGCCTCTCCTGCCGTCCCAAAGGTGCTTTCGTGCATAAAGAAGGCCAGGGCAAAAGCCGGATCGATACCGTACTTTATCCCCAGATCATATAAGCTCTGCCCTTTTCCGGCTGCGGGCGAATGATAGTTGGCAAGCACCTGGTTGATGAAATCAGCATTAATGCTTGGCTTGCCCAGCACGGAGTAGGGACCGGCATGAGTGGGAATTGGTACTTTGGGCGAAAGTGGTTGATTGGTTTGCCATGTATTGGCAAGGCTCCCTCCTACCTGCACATCATACACTTTCCCCCCCCAAAAATTGACCAGTTGCGGATCTCCAGGTCGCTGATACATGGCTGCCGATATGAGCACTGCAATGAAAACGCTGGTACACAGCATGCAGATAATCAGCCGTTTGACCCAGAGTTTGTGACGTTCCAGGGGGTGGGGGATGAATTCGCTGATAACGCGGCGAGTCTTGGGAGGAGCTACCTCAGTGGTGGGCTTCACGAGTCGTAATGCCTTCGTCTGACGAGATGGAACCGATCCTTCTTCGTTTTCAATCGCAGCCACTAGCGTCTCTGGTAATTGGCGGGTAGCGCGAGGAGTAATGATGGAGATGGATTCGGTTTCAATCGGCTCTCGTGGTACTGTCTTCCTGGCATAATTACCACTCGCCATGGGCGACCTCCTTCAAAGGTGACGAACATTTGTTCTATTGTACCATAGTGCCACTGCCAACACAACAGGCTGCACCTCCTTGCCGCCTCTTTTTCTTCGACAGCGCCCTGAGCAGCATCCTGGTACAAAAAAGTACAGCTAGCTACAAGCTATCATATCATCAGAAAAGCTGCTAATATATAAGAAAAAAGTACTAATCCTTGCAATTTTATTGCAATATCGTGAAAATGTAAGTGATGGTGGGTGTCGTTTGGTTGCGCTGCTCTCCCTGAATCAGATATAATGTTCTCCAAAAGTCAGAGGGTTTCCACGAAGAGGTTTTTATGTCCGAGCAACTCAATATTATTCTGGTACCACATACCCATTGGGATCGCGAATGGTACCAAACCTTCCAACAGTTTCGTATTCGTCTGGTAAGAACCGTTGATAAGTTGCTCGATATCCTGGATCAGGACGATCAATTCACGCATTTTATGCTTGATGGTCAGACCATCGTGCTCGATGACTATCTAGAAATTCAGCCGGAACAAGAGCAGCGCCTGAGGCATTATATCGAGAGCGGGCGCATTCTGGTTGGTCCCTGGTATATCCAACCCGACGAGTTTCTCGTCAGCGGCGAAGCTCTGATCCGCAACTTGCAAATTGGCCTGCAACAAGCCTCCCAGTTTGGTAATCCGATGCGCGTTGGCTATGTCCCTGATTGCTTCGGTCATATTGCGCAGTTACCGCAAATTCTTCAGGGCTGTGGCATTGATAGTGCTGTATTCTGGCGTGGCGTCGGTGAGGAAGCGCGTCAGAGCGAATTTAACTGGCAGGCTCCCGATGGCTCTCAGGTGCTGGTCATATTTCTGGCCGATCCTATCGGTTACTCGAATGCACGTCAGATGCCGCTCAACCCGCGAGAGTTTGTGATGCGCACCGAACTGCTGGCCTCTAATCTCCTGCCAAAAGCCACCACCAATACCCTGCTTTTCATGAATGGCTCTGACCATCTAGAGGCGCAGGCCGGGCTTCCGGCAACCATCGAGGCGGCCAACCAATTGCTGTCCGACCTCGATCCCAGCCACGAGGAATTCCTGATGCGCTCCATGCCTAAGCAGCAAAATGGGAGCACAAAACGTTACGAAGCCATCCATGTGCAGATTGGCACGCTGCCTCAATATATTGAGTGTGTACGCAATCAAAATATGCAACTTGATACGCTGCATGGAGAGATGCGGAGTAGTCAGCATGCGCATTTGCTGCCAGCCGTGCTCTCAACGCGTATGTGGATCAAGCAGCAGAACACACTGACCGAACAACTGCTAGAACGCTGGGTAGAGCCGCTGGCTACCTGGGCTTCTCTGCTAGGATACACATATCCAAAGGGCTTAATCCGTATGGCCTGGCGCTACCTGTTACAAAATCATCCCCACGATAGCATCTGCGGCTGTAGTATCGACCAGGTACATCGTGAGAACAGCGTGCGCTTTGCCCAGAGCCAGCAAATTGGCGAGAACGTCGTTGCCCAGGCCATGCAGCAAATCGCGGCAGAAGTTGATACGCGTGCGCCCATTACGGCAGCGCATCCCGGCGATCAGCCGATTCCGCTCGTGGTCTTCAATCCCGCCCCTGGTCCGCGCAATGCGGAAGCGCAAACCACCGTGCAGTTGCCCGGTTCGCTCTACAATGCCGCGATTGTAGACGAACGTGGAGAAGCTTTACCGTATCGAATTGCGAATCGCTGGCGGCAGGAAATAGGTTCTATGCCAGTTGCGCGTGAAATCCTGGCAGCAAGCGTTGCGCTCGCTGATGTGAAGACTGGCAAAGATTTTGTGCAGATGGCGCATAATATGATTAAGACCGCGCTGGCGCAGGCGGACGACATCCATGTGATCTCGCACGTATATATCGAGAATTACACCGATTCGCCCATTCATCATATCCATCATGTGCCGCAGCCGGGCGTTATCTACATCGAGGTGATGATCGCTCCTCGCGGACGCATCATGGTCAACGAACAGGAGATAGAGGCGGCTGGTGAGCATATTTTGAAGCTGCTGGAGCAAGACGAAATCCATACATTCGAGGTCACGCTGGTTGACCAGGCACGCGAAACCATTGATTTTATCGCGGCCCAGCTGCCTGCCTATGGCCTCAAAACCTTCTGGCTCTATCCTCATGGGTTGAAAGATGGCGCTCAGAGCTTCCAGAACGCGCTAGAAGCTCAAGAGAGCAGGATTGAGAACGAGTTTTATCGTGTCGAGGTCAATGCGCAGGATGGCACGCTCACCGTAACGGACAAGCAAAACGGCATGGTATTCGCGGGCCTGAATCGTTTTGTTGACGGGGGCGATGTCGGCGATTTGTATACATATTGCCCGCCGGAACGTGATATACTCATCGGCACACCAATGGAGCCGCCCAGAATCGAACTGGCGAATCCGGGGCCGGTACGTGCCACTTTGCGCATTAGTAGTCGTTGGGCTTTGCCGGGTGCCTGCGCGGCCAATCGGGCCGAGCGCAGCGCCCGTCTCACTACCTGCCTGATCGTCAGCGAAGTCTCGCTGCTTCCGGGTGTACGGCGCATCGATATTCATACGAGCATCGAAAATAAGGCCAGGGATCACCGCTTGCGTGTACTCTTCCCTGTCCCGTATTCAGCCGAACAGGTAGCGGCAGAAGGCACATTCGAGGTGCGGACACGTCCCGTGAGCCAGGCTCGTCCTCTCAATATCGCGGAATGGGCTGAGGAGCCGGTAGACGTTTTCCCGCAGAAGCGTTTTGTTGATCTCAGCAATGGAGAGGTTGGATTGGGCATTCTCAATCGCGGTTTGCCGGAATGCGAAATTGTGCGCGATGGGCTGGGACTGGAGCAGACAGGGGCGCAAGCAACGATAGCCCTCACATTGCTGCGTTGCGTCGATTGGCTCTCGCGTGGCGATCTCACGACGCGGCACGGGCATGCAGGCCCGATGGAGCAGACGCCGGAGGCGCAATGTCTGGGGCGACAGGAATTCGATTATGCGCTTGTGCCGCATAGCGGAAACTGGCAAGCGGAAGAAGCCCTGGTATTGCGCGAAGCTCAAGCTTTTAACGCTCCCATCACAACGCATGTCGTCGTGGCTGAGCAGCACGAAGGGCCGCTTGCCCCATGCTCAACGCTGGTCGAAGTGGAGCCGCGTGAGCTGGTGGTCAGTGCCATTAAACGGCGCAATCATGGGTCTGGTCTGGTTGTGCGCATCTATAACCCGCTTGACCGAGAAATTGATGCCATTATCTCTCCGGGGGTTGCTTTCGCAACTGTTCATATGGCAAACTTATTAGAAGAATATCAAGAACAAATGGAAACATCTTCAGCCCTGAAGCCGAGGGATGCGCGGTCGGTACAGGTGCGGATATGTGGCGGAAGAATAGTGACGCTCGTTTTTGAATGATGGCGGGAGGTATTGCCTGTCCATAACCCATAGTCCTATAACTGTCATCACTTCAGTAGCGAAACGTTGTAATTCAGTGTAATGTAGCTTAAAACATAGCTTACGCAACTAGTGCGTTATGAATGTGGTAGCTTATTCTCTATTCTGAAAGGGGCGTTTGTCCTGTGAGCATATTAAGTATATTCCTGGCTCCCCCCGCCGGCTCAGGCTCATCAGCGGGCTTGCTCGGTGTTTTAAATGGGCTTGTGGGGCCTCTCATAGGCTGTACAGTAGCTTTTGTAGTTATTTTCTGGCTAAGTTTAGTGATCTGGACATTCCGTGATATTCGTTCTCGCACGCAAGATTTTGTATCGCAGGTGCTCGCAACGGTCCTGGTAGCTGTTTTCTTCGTTGGTGGCCTCTTCATTTATATGATTCTGCGTCCCCGTCAAACTCTTGCAGAGATTTACGAACGTCAATTGGAGGAAGAGTCATTATTGGCAGAGATGACCGAGCGCCAGACCTGCAACAATTGCCATGCGCGCATAGAGACAGATTTCCAGATTTGCCCCTCCTGCGGCCAGAAGCTCAAACGCTCATGCCCCAAATGCGAGCGTCTTCTTGAACTACGATGGACGTTCTGCCCCTACTGCGCTACCAACATTGGTGGTGCGCCCATGCCCAGCGTACCAGGAGTGCCAGGCATGGCAGCCATGCAAGGTATCCCTCCCGGCAGCGTCGCGGGCATGCCAATGGGCGGACCCGTTCCCGGCAATCGCTACTAAGTACATAAAACATAGGGGCAGGTTTTGCACCTGCCCCTATAACGTGACCCTACTATGGGCAGGTGCAAGACCTGCCCCTACATCGGTTGTCCGTTCAACCTATTGGCTTTGTGTGTGCCGCAAAATATGGTATAATGAGAGAGCGAAAAGTGGCATTACCGCTTTTTCTATGCGCTATCAGAATAAGTTTCTAAGGTGTTAGCTAGCCTTCCGCAAGAACTCGCCTCTTTACAAAATAGTGTGTGCGTAAACAAAGATGCGCCCCTATGAATGTGAAGCCTGCGCGAGGCAGGCTTCTCTGCCGGGGTAGTTTATGCAACAAAAGCATTTTCGCTGCATACAAACAGAAGGTGGAAGGCTCAACAGCCGCATCTACCCGCCGTCTCTGCAAGACGGTCCTCGGCTGCGTTTGCTTTGGCTACTGAAAAAAGGAATGTACATACTCTATGGCGAAGACGAGAGAATCAACGATGGCAGAGCAATTCCCGAATGATTTTGAGGCTCTACCCGATCAGCATACACAAATACCAGAAAACGGCAATGGGAACGGCTACGGTGGACAGAATATCCAGATTCTCGAAGGGTTAGAGGCAGTACGTGTACGTCCAGGTATGTACATTGGCTCAACCGATCAGCGTGGCCTGCATCAACTGATCCAGGAAGTTGTCGATAACAGCGTTGACGAAGTGATGGCTGGACAAGCCGACACCGTCAAAATCACCATCCATGCCGACAGCTCCGTCACCATCGAAGATAACGGGCGCGGCATCCCGGTGGAGGAGCATCATCAGCGACCGGGCCTCTCCACGCTTGAAGTCGTCATGACCGTATTGCACGCGGGCGGCAAATTTGGCGGTGGTGGATATAAAATCAGTAGCGGTTTGCACGGAGTGGGCGTCTCCGTCGTCAACGCGCTCTCTGAATGGTGCCAGGTCGATGTCAAGCGCGACGGCCATCGTTACCGCCAGCGTTATGAGCGGGGCGTTCCCATCACCGACCTGCAAGATCTTGGGCCAGAAGAGGGTCAGGGCACCATCACCTCCTTTCTAGCGGATCTCGCCGTCATGGAAACGCGTGATTACAACTTTGATATTCTCGCGCAGCGTTTCCGCGAAATGGCCTATCTTAACCGTGGCATGACCATCATTCTAATTGACGAGCGTACTGATCGTGAAGCGACCTTCTATTTTGAGGGTGGCCTGGTCTCGTTTGTGCGTTATCTCAACAAAAATCGTGGCAAGCTGCAAGCGCGCCCGGTCAGCACCGTGCGAGATGTTGACGGCATCAGAGTCGAAGTGGCCTTGCAATACAACGATAGCTGGGCCTGTACCGAATTCTCCTTCGCCAACGGCATCAATACCGTCGATGGTGGCATGCACATCACCGGTTTCCGCAGCGCTCTCACGCGCACCCTCAACGACTATGCGCGCAAAGTCAACCTGCTCAAAGAGAAAGATGGCAACCTCACCGGAGACGACGTACGTCAAGGTCTGACCGTCGTCGTCAGCGTCAAGCTCCCCAACCCGCAATTTGAGGCGCAAACGAAATCCAAGCTCAACAACGCCGAAGTGCGCCCCATCGTCGAAGCCATCACCGCAGAAATGCTCACGCAATATCTAGAGGAGACCCCCAGCGAAGCCAAAGCCATCATCGACAAATGTCTCACCTCCGCCCGTGCGCGCGAGGCCGCCAGAGCTGCCCGTGACCTGATCCAGCGCAAAAACGCCCTGGACACCACCCTCCCCGGCAAACTCGCCGACTGTAGCGAACGGCGAGCCGACCGCTGCGAACTCTACCTGGTCGAGGGAGATTCGGCGGGTGGATGCTTCTCTGGAGACACGCTGGTTGCACTCGCCGATGGCCGCTCGCTCAGTTTCAAAGCTCTGATTGCTGAACAGGTAGAAGGAAAAGAGCATTTCGGCTATACGATTCGCAAAGATGGCACGATTGGGTTAGAGCGCCTGACCAATGTACGTATGACAAAAGCCCAGACCCAGGTTGTTCGGGTTACTCTGGACAATGGCGAGTCGATCATCTGCACACCCGACCACCGTTTTATGCTGCGTGATGGCAGCTATAAGGTAGCTGCCGATCTGCTACCTCATGATTCCCTCATGCCTTTATATCGGAAATACTCTGATATGAAGGAACCGGGGATTACCATTCAGGGCTATGAGATGGTAAAGGCTTTTCGTTCTAATGCTGGTAATACAGCTTTAGCTTATGAGGCTGTAGCCACGTACAATCATCGCGTGGTCTCTGTAGAGCCTCTAGAAGAAAAGGTCGATGTGTATGATCTTGAAGTTCCCGGTACGCACAATTTCGCGCTAGCAAGTGGAGTCTTTGTCCATAATAGCGCGAAGCAAGGGCGCGACCGACACTTTCAGGCCATCCTTCCTTTGCGTGGAAAAATCCTCAACGTCGAGCGTGTCGGGCTAGACAAAATCCTCAAAAACGAAGAAGTCAAAAACATCATTACAGCCATCGGCGTTGGCATCGACGAAAACTTCAACATGGCGCGACTGCGTTACGGACGCATCGTCATCATGTGCGACGCCGACGTAGATGGCGCGCATATTCGTACCCTGCTGCTCACCTTCTTCTTCCGCCACATGCAGCCCTTGATTACTGCTGGTCATCTCTACATCGCGCAGCCGCCGCTCTACCACATCAAAATGGGCAAGCAGATCCATTTCGTCTACACCGAAGAGGAGCGGGACGGACTCATCACTGAGTACAAGGAATCGCACAACGGAAAAGAGCCAGAGGTTGGGCGTTACAAAGGACTGGGCGAAATGAACCCGGAGACCCTCTGGGACACCACCATGGACCCAGAGCACCGCACCATCCTCCAGGTCACCATCGAAGAAGCCGTAGAAGCCGACAAGATCTTCAGCATGCTCATGGGAGACGAAGTCGCCCCCCGCAAACGCTTCATCGAAAGCCACGCCAAAAACGCCAACCTGGACATATAGGGCGGTGTGTAGAACCTCAAAAAGAGCGAAGCTGTGATCACGGTTCTTGCGACTGTGATCACAGTTCCTGAAAATCATTTCTCAGATTGCTGAAGTTGGCTCCTCTGTGGCAACTGTATCCCCGCTTTGTACTCTTCATCAGCACAAATACCTACCCAGATAGGGGAGTCGTTTTGAAGAAGTGATCATTATCTGTTATACTTGTTG
>DASTZT010000498.1:0-3240 GCA_035764225.1 Ktedonobacteraceae bacterium | reverse complement strand
GTATGAGGCAGTCAACATCGGCCTCTCCGGCAGAGCGTATGCACTGGTCGGCCCGTTTTAGCCACTTTGCTTTAGCTGGATTGGCGGGAATCTGCTGGTTAATCCAGTACACTTTTGGCGAGCAAGAGAAAATGATTTTTGCTCCGGCGAACCTGCATCCCTTTGCGCTGATGCTGGTAGCGCCATTCACCCTCAATACTGCTATCGCCGCCCTGCTCGTTGTAATCGCCGCAATTTCGTATCTACGTGCCTTTCTATCGGTGAGATTTACCGGCTTTGACCGCTTCCTGGTCTTGCTGCTCTGTCTGCTTTACCTGCCTGCTCAATACACTTTTGGACTGTATGAGTTCGGTCAGGCGTTCTCCGGCGTTCCTCAGATGAATCTAGTGGCGCTGAATCTGCTTTTGTTGGCGCTCCCTTTGCTGCTGGCACTGCTCACACTTTTCCCTTTGCCTGCCAACTTTACCTGGGCCGGACATTTGCCGCTGCTGGCGCTCACGCTCTTCTACGGATGGTTGCAAGGTGCGCTAGTTGGGCAGGAGCCGTTTACCCTGTTGACGCAAAACCCATCGCAGATCATTAATACGCTGCCCGGACTATCTCCTCCAGGGCAAGCCGTATTTTACGCTCTGGCGGCTGCCTCTCTGCTCCTATTGATGCGGGCCTTGCTTTTTGCATCTGCCAGAACGACAAGCGCGGGGGACCGCATCGCCCTATTCGTGATTGCTGTGGGGATAGGCTTGCTGCAATGGGCTTTCTGGCAGGGTGCGCAAACACGCCCGGACTTCTCTCAGAATACCAACCTCCTCTATGCTTCGTTGCTATCGCTCTTTCTGGGCGGGCTGGTGATCGGCATTGCCTTTGTCAGTTCTGCTCTGGCTGTGTTCAACGTGCTCTTTGAGCAACCGAGCAAAACTGCCTGGCCTAATAAGCTCTTGACGTTGCTGGATCGCGTCCTGGTGCTGAGCGTTGCCATCATCGGCCTGCTGTTGCTAAACTTTTTCGCGGGTCAGGCAGGACCACTGGCCGCCTTTTTCCGCTTTCAAGGACTGACCGATGCAACGTCTGTTACATTGATCGGCATGAGCCAGATCTTTATTGGCGTGCTAGCATTCTTTGCCCTGATCGCGCTAATACGCCTGCGTGCTTCCTTTGGCTGGCCTGAACGTGTGCTCCTCCTGCTTTGCGGGGTCGTGGGCGTGTTGCTGCTCACCGATTCGGGCAATGTGAGGAACCTGGGGATCTTCTCAGCCAACACTCAGCTCTTGAGCGGCAATGCGTTCTCCTCCCTGAATCTCGATCAGGTGGTTGCCCTCTGCATCCTGATAGCGGCGCTATTCTCGCTTTTCTGGCTCCTGCGTACCGACATTCGCACGGACCGTGTCCCGCTCGGCATCGTTTTCGGCATTGCCGCTTTTTTCGCGCTGCTCGATGCCTTCAATCCTCTCCCGCTCTTCTTGTTTATCGCGCTGTTTTTGCTGCTCCTCGGTATCCCGATGGCCTCACGTATCGAGCAAGTACGGCGCGGCAACGCGACTTCACAGATTGAACCGCCAACGTAAGCTGCATCATGCTTTGTAGTTTGTCTGGGCCGCCCATCGCTCTGCTGCAGCCATGATGAGGTCGCAGGCGGGATCTTTTATATCGTAGTACGCTTCGATATCCTCTGGATGCAGACGAGCCAGCGCCAATTTAATCTGCTCATAAGCTCTGGCAACATGCGGATCGGCCCGGAGGTAATCGCGGAAGAGCAGAGCATAACGCTGATTAGCCCGACCTGCCTGCCGAACGTGCAGATGGGTAGGTCTTTGCTCTGCTGGCGCACGAAAGTACAGCTTTTGCCACGCTTGCGCTGAATCGTTCCGTCCAGGTGGCACATGGTCATCGGTTATATCTTCTCGAAGCGTGTATCCGAGAGGAGCGAGTGCTCTGGCGATTGACGCGGCATCCAGTGCAGCGACCGTCACCTGCACATCAATAATATCCTTCGCCGCCAACCCTGGAACCGAAGTTGAGCCAATATGGTCGATGCGCAGTGCCAGCTCTCCCAGCGCCTCGCGCAATGGCGCACTGATACGCTGAAACTCCACAGGCCACCGCTCGTTGTATGCGACAATCTCAATCAAGATCTTTTCCCTTATATACGATGTGTGTTTCCAGCAGGGCAAGCGCGAGGCCCCGACCCAATCGCCGCCCATCCCCTTGCCCCTACCAACGTGGCACCATGTTGCGTAGAACGGGCAGAGCAAGCGCGAGGCCCCTACCCAATCACCGCCCATTCCCTTACCCCTACCAAATACGGCATTATGCCGCCACCCCATCCGAACGGGAACCGCAATCTGGGACGGATGTCGGTAGGGGCAAGGGGCGGCTGGCGATGGGTGGATGGGGCCTCGCGCTTGCCCTGAACTTGCCCTGGTCCGGGTGGCTTAGGCTAATCCCACATGCCTAACTTGACGAACCCCTTGAGCAGGGCGCGGGCGATGATGAAATGTTGAATCTCGTCCGTGCCTTCGTAGATGCGGGTCACGCGCAGGTCGCGGTACCAACGTTCGATGGGCATTTCGCGGGTGTAGCCCATGCCGCCGTGAATTTGCATCACGCGGTCAACGACGCGGTTGGCCATGTTAGAGCCGTAGAGTTTGGCCATGCTAGCCTCGTGACGGTTGTCCTGGCCCTGATCGGCTTTCCAGGCCGCGTGCAGCGCCAGCCACCTGGTGGCCTGAATTTCAACGGCGGAGTCGGCGATCATCCACTGAATGGCCTGACGATCCGCGATGGCCTGGCCGAAGGTGACGCGCTGCTTGGAGTAATCGATAGCCATCTGCAGCAACCGTTCCGCCGTGCCGACGCAGCGCGAGGCGATCAGCCAGCGACCCTGACCGATCCATTGCATGCCGAGCCTGAAGCCTTGACCAACTTCGCCCAGCACATGATCTTCTGGGACGTGTACATTGTCGAAGAAGAGTTCGGCAGGCGACCAGCCGCCCATTGTGGGAACGGGGCGCGAGGTCCAGCCCATCTCGCGGTCCACCAGGAAGCAGGTCACGCCGCCATTCTGCGGTGGCTTCTCCCGGTCGGTTACGGCGAATACCATCGCAAAGTCGGCTTCATTCCCTCCCGTGATGAACACCTTTTGCCCGTTGATGACCCAGTGCTTGCCATCTTTGACGGCAGTTGTCCGAATGGACGAGGGATCGGAACCGGCTCCCGGCTCGGTCAGGGCGAAGCACGAGTGGC